>JADGQN010000489.1 GCA_017881765.1 Syntrophobacterales bacterium
AACACTCCAGTGATGGCGTTGCCATCATCAGAAACGAAGTGTACGTTTTTGTCAACCAGAAATTCCTTGAGATGTTCGGCTATCAAACTCCGAAAGAGCTCCTGGGTAGGATGGTAACTGACGCTGCCGTGCACCTGCCGCAGGAGGACCGCGAAGGACTGAGCGAGATGGACAGGCGAACGCAGAAGGGAGAGTTGGCGCCTTCACGGTATGAGTTTAAAGGGATCCGTAATGACGGAACCGCATTTTATGTGGAGGCTTCAATAGCCAGCATCGTTCATCAGGCAAGACCCTCCTTACTCGTCTACCTGAGAGATATCACTGAGCGCAAGCAGGCTGAATCGCGTCTTCGGGAGAGCGAGGAAGCCATGAAGTCCCTCCTTAATGCGACAAATGATATAGCCTGTCTCATGGATACAGAAGGCACCGTCATTGCTGCCAACACCTTTCTGGCCCAGCGCCTTGGCAGAGAAGTCGACGATTTGATCGGCCGGAACATATTGGACCTGTTCCCGAAAGATATAGCCCACCGTAGACGGTTGTGGGCCGAAGAGGTCATAGAAAGCGGCAAGCCTGTCAGGTTTGAGGACGCATCCGCGGACGGCCGGTATTTTGATTTCTGCATGTATCCGGTTCTGGACAGTGCGGGCAAGGTAGTCAGGCTGGCAGTCTATTCAAAGGATATCACCGACGCTAAACATGCGAGCTCGGCATTGGCAGAAAGCGAAGCCAGATTCGAGCAGCTTTTCGACAGCGTGAACGACGGCATTTCCGTGCGCGATGCCCGCACGTTTGAACTTCTCGATGCGAATGACAGGTTCTGTGAGATGTACGGCTACACCCTTGAAGAACTGAAAGCATTACCGCTCGGGAGTTTAAACGCGCATGAATCCGTCGAGGAGCGTCGAAAACGCCTCATCGCCTATTACGCAGAGGTAGTTGAGGGTGCGTCGAGGCTTTTTGAGGCAGAGGGCAGGAGAAAAGACGGGAACACCTTCTGGGTCGAAGTGAACGTAAGACGGATAACCATCGGAGTCAGGGAATGTCTGCTCGGGGTCGCGCGGGACATCACGGAGCGCCGTGAGGCGGACGAGGCCCTGAAGCGAAGTGAGGAGGCGGCCCTGCGGCTTGCCCAGGAGACGGGGGTCATCGCCGAGATCGGGCGCATCATCAGCTCCAGCTCGGATATCGAAGAGGTATACGAGCTTTTTGCCGAAGAGGTGCGCAAGCTGATTCCGTCTGACCGGATTCTGGTAAATCTTGCTAACACACAAAAAGGCACTCTCACCACGGCCTACACTGCGGGGATGGAAGTGGCGGGAAGAAGGAAGGGGGTTGTCATACCTATCACGGGGTCCGTCACCGAGCAGATGCTACGCACAGGGGCGCCGATGCTCGTTCAACCGGAGTCTATCGATGAAGTGCAGAATCGATTCCCTAGCCTCGTTCGCTCTTTTCAAGCGGGCCTGCGTTCGAGGCTCTCCGTGCCTTTGATCGCCCGGGGCGAGCTGGTCGGGAGCTTGACCCTGTGGTCCAGACAACAAAAGGCCTATGGGGAGCGGGACATAAGGATGGCGCAAAGCGTCGCCAGCCAGATTGCCGGCGCCATCGCCAATGCCGAACTCTTCCGCGAGCGCAAACGAGCCGAGGAGGCAGTGCGGGAGAGCGAAGAGAGCTATAGAAGCCTTGTTGAGACCTCGCCTGATGCGATTTTTCTCAGTGAGGATGAAAGATTCGTCTACCTGAACTCTGCCGCGGTCCGGCTCTTCGGTGCCGGCAGCGCGGAAGAAATGCTTGGCAAGAACGCATTCGAGATGGTTCATCCGGATGACAGAGAGTCGATACGGAACCGAACAGACTTCATCATGACAACAGGCGTGCCTGTTTCCCTGAAGGAGTTGAGGATCGTGCGCCCCGACGGCTCGGTCGTCGACGTGGAGGCGAACGCGGGGGTCTCCTACTACCGGGGAAGAAAAGTGATCCAGGTGATCCAGAGAGACATCACCGAGCGCAAGCGGGCCGAGGAGGCGCTTGAAACGAGCAGGGCCGAGGCCAACGCGCGGGCAACGGAACTGGCTGCTGTCCTGGACGCTGTACCCGCCATTACTTTTATTGCCCACGACCCTGCGTGCCATCACATGACCAACAACCGGACGGCCAGGGAACTTCTGCGCCTTCCGGAAGGCGCAAATGCATCTAAATCGGCGCCTGAAGACGAACACACCGACTACTTCAGGACGTTTAAAGATGGCCGTGAACTGAGGCCTGAAAAGCTACCCATGCAGATGGCTGCGTCCACAGGCCGTGAGGTAAAGGATTTTGAGGTCACCCTGGCACTTGATGACGGGACAAAGACGGATATCCTCGGGAATGCCGTACCACTGTTTGATCAGGCCGGACACGTATCAGGAGCGGTCGGTGCCTTTGTGGACATCACCAAGCGCAAGCGGGCGGAGGAGGCCTTGCGGGAAGAGCGCCAGCGCCTGGCAGGCATCATAAAGGGGACCAATGTCGGGACCTGGGAATGGAATGTCCAGACCGGGGAAACCGTCTTCAACGATCGTTGGGCTGAAATCATTGGATACACCCTGGAGGAGATTTCACCCGTGTCGATTGAAACATGGATGAAATTCGCCCATCCGGACGATCTTAAGGCCAGTGACGAGTTGATCGAGAAGCATTTTCGAGGCGAACTCGACTACTATGAGTTCGAATCGCGCATGAAACATAAAGATGGAAACTGGGTTTGGGTTCTTGATAGAGGCAGAGTGACAGCCTGGACCGAGGACGGGAAGCCCTTGTTGATGTCCGGAACGCATCAGGATATCACCGAGCGTAAGCAAGCGGAAGAAAAGATCAGGGCATCCCTGAAGGAAAAGGAGGTGCTCCTGAAAGAGATCCACCACCGGGTGAAGAATAACCTCCAGATTATCTCAAGCCTTCTCTTCCTGCAGTCATCAAGAACAGAGCATCCCGGGGCTGTCTCGGCGCTTATGGAAAGCCGGAATCGCATCAAGTCGATGGCCCTCATCCATGAGAGACTCTACCAGTCACCCAACCTTGCCAGCGTTGACATGGGTGGGTACACCAGGAATCTTGTGTCCGATCTCCAACATTCTTACAGAACTGAGGACGGTTTAATCCGGTTCACGCTTAACCTTGAGGATATCCCCCTTGGCATTACCGAGGCAATACCCTGTGGTCTCATCATCAACGAACTGGTCTCCAACGCGCTGAAACATGCCTTTCCGAAAGGGAAAGAAGGAGAGATTAGGATTCAGCTGCAGAGGGGAAACGCCAACAAAGTTACGCTCATCGTAAGCGACAATGGTATCGGCCTCCCGGAGCATGTGGACTTCCGTAAATCGCCCTCTCTCGGGCTGACCTTGATAAATTCA
>JADGQN010000008.1 GCA_017881765.1 Syntrophobacterales bacterium
GCGAAGCGCTCCTCATGGGATGCGCTCGCGGGAACCGCTGGTTGATGTCCGTAGAGCGACCTATAGTAGTCATTTGTTTCCAGGAGCATCTTATGGGTGCCGACGGCGACGAGGCGACAGTCGTTCAGCAGCAGGATCCGGTCCGAATCCTCGATCGTGGAGAGGCGGTGTGCGACCACAAAGAGGGTCTTGTTCCGCACCAGAAAAGGCAATGAGCGGAATATCGATTTTTCAGTCAAGTTATCGAGTGAGGAACTGGGCTCATCAAGAACCAGGATATCCGGATGCTTGACCAGTGCCCGCGCGATGGAGAAACGTTGACGCTGCCCCTCGGACAGGCTGACCCCGTTTTGGCCGATCTCCGTGTCATAACCGGCCGGGAGGCTGACGATAAAGTCATGAATACTCGCGGCCTCCGCGGCGTGGATAACCTCCTCATCCGTTGCCTCCTGATTGCCATACCGCAGATTCTCTATCACCGTCCCTGACCGGAGTAAGGTGCTCTGTGACACATAGCCGATGCGTCGGCGCAGGGCCCTCACCTCGATATCGCTGGCGGGTATGCCGTCGAGATAGACTTCTCCCGAGGTCGGACGGTAAAAGCGGAGGAGGAGACTCACCAGGGTTGTTTTACCCACACCGCTGGGGCCCACGATGGCCACGCGTTCTCCATGCCTGACACGAAACGAAATGTTGTCGAGCACGGGGTTGTGCTCATCATACGAGAAAGAGACGTTCCTAAACTCGATGTCGCCTTGAAGACGATCGATGTTGAGGCCTTTACCCGTATTCTCCTCGGGGACAAGATCGAAAAGGGCAGAAACGCGCTCCAGAGATGCCCTGGCGCCCTGCAGGCCGAGGTTGGCTGAAGCGAGGAACTGGGCCGGGCCGAACACGTACCCAAGGTAACCCTGAAAGGCAAAGAGCGAGCCGAGGGTCCAGTGGCCGGTTATCACCCAGTACGCCCCGATCACCAGGACTGAGAGATTGACTACACGGGGCATGGAGCCGATGGCCAGGCCCGCGATCGAGTTCACCGTCGACTGCTCGAGTGAAAGGTTGACGATTTTTCGCACGCCCGAAATCACGGTGGAGACCTCCCGGTCTTCCGTCGAGAAGGTCTTGATAAGCGGCACCGACGACAAACACTCTTGAAAGCCGCTGTACACCTTGGCCTGCTGTTCCATGAGCCAATGGCTCATGACGCGCAATCTAGCGGAAAAATAACGGATCATGAAGACGAGTCCCGGCAGGACGATGACTGCTGCCACGGCAAGTCTCCATTCCAGGTAGATCAGGAACCAGATCCCGCCAACGAATCTGAGCACGTTGGTGATGATGTGCACGATGGTGCTGGAGAAGAACCACCGGAGGCCCCCCACGTCGGAGGATACCCGGGACATGAGGTACCCTGTCTCCTTGCTGTCAAAAAAGGTTTGCGGAAGACGCAGGACGTGGCCGAGCAGGCTCTCCTGGATGTCCATGGTGACCGTCTGCTCGAAGCGGGTGACGTAGAACTGCTGCAGGAGGCCAAGGAGTGTGGAGCAGCCGGAAATGGCCACCATGAGGAGAATGACACCGGGCAGGAGGCTGAGCCGGCGCCCCCCGAGGACGGTATCGACGAAGTATCTGGAGATAAGGGGCTGCGGGAAACTGAGCAGCGTACCGACGAAGATCAAACCTGCGCCAAGGACGCCTTGGCGCCAGTGGGCGAGGACAAAGGGATAGATATGCCTGAGGTTGGTGCGGATATCGGTAGGCAGTTCGCCCATACCCGATATCTCATCAACCGGTATTTTCCTGGCAAACCCTTGTCTAACGTACGAGAGCCACGTCTTCATAAACCTCCGGTGATGATAAAGCATCCCGGGCGCGCATCAAGCCACCCCAACCAATCATATTGGCATATCTAGATTATGCACTTACCATGCCAGCGGCGTAAGGCGCGTATCCTCAACTAATACGCCTCGGCGCAATTCTGGACAGTAGGTTCCCGCCACATTCATCCGGCGCGGCATGAATATTGATAGAGCTGAGCTGTGACTAACCCTTTTATGACCCTGAACGACTGGATCGCCCCGCCGCCGCTGCCCGCCATCCTTTCGATCCTCATCGTGCTTGGGTTCAAGTATCTGAGTGACCGTCTCTGCCGTTTATTGTTTCGGGGTCCACGGGAGCCTTTGAACGCTGCCACAAGTTTTGTGCTGGCCATCGCGCTCGTCGCATCCGCATTGCAGCTCGTGCTCGTTACCTGGAGGATGCCGGTTTGGCCTTTAAGAGGCGTTGCGTGGTCGCTTGCGGCCCTGGGCCTCCTCGAATTGTGGCTTATGTGTCGCGCAAGAAATCTGAGTCCGTGGAAAAGGTTCACTTCTTTTCTTTACGAGCAGCCATACCTTGACCGTGCTACAGCACTCCTTCTGCTCGGTGCTTCCATCTGTCTCGTGCTCCTGGCGCTCTCACCTCCGACCGATGCGGACTCCCTCGATTATCATTTGGGTGTGCCCCTCGATTTCCTCAGGAGGGGTGACATCTATCCGCGGTACGACTGGTTTCACGCGCGCCTCATAGGCTCAGGAGAGGTGCTCAACATGCTGGGGCTCGCCGGAGGAACCGATATACTGGGCGCTACCTTATCCGCAGCCGGACTCTTTGCCCTCGTGAGCACGGTTATTTCAAGGCTCCATGCGGGCAGGGACAGGATCTTTATGGCGAGCTGCCTCATAAGCTGCCCCTTCTTGCTCTTTCTTCTACCCAATCAGAAGCCGTTCCTGTTGCCCGCGGTCGCGAACACGTTAGCCCTCTTGATGATCGCAGAGCGTTTCCGCACGCTTGATGCACGATCGCTCTTCCTGGCCTTTGGCAGTTGCTTCTTCGCTATGTCGTGCAAATATTCCTTCCTGCTGTCGGGGAGTATGGTGCTGATTATGGGTATGGTTGCCGCTTGCCGATCGAGGCGCTTTCTCGTGGCTGCGGGGATGGCACTGCTATTTTATCTGGTGATGATTTTTCCCATGGAGATGCAAAAATTTCTCTTTTATGGGGACCCTATTTCTCCCATGCTTGAGGGGTTCAGGCACCACGGCGATGCAGCGCTTATGAGGTTTGCGCAATACATTCGCCACTACACGATGTCGACGCTGCCGTTCCCCTTCTGCATCATCGTGCCGTATTCTCCCGGAAGCATGAGCTCGGTGCTGGGGCTCGGAGTTCTTGCCTGTATTGTGGCGTTCTCTCACGTCCGGCATTCTCCGGTTCTCATTATTGCGGCCTTTGCCGCGGTCACGATCAATTACCTCGCGGGTGCGCGCTCGGCAGGCTATTATCTTGAGCCTTACACGTGGCTATGCGTCGCCGCTGCTACCATCCCATGGCGCACGTACAAGAAGATCGTCTACAGGCTTCTTATGGCGCAAGTCGCGGCGATGCTGCTCTTCGCGGGATTCGGAGCAGCCAAGCTCTTCCCGGGGTCTCTCACGGCCGGGTTGCGCGATCATGTCATGAGAGAGAACGCGGATCAGTATGCCGCTATGCGTTGGCTTGACGATGTGCTCCCGAGAGACGCGGTCGTCCTGAGCACACTGCGTTCACACGCCCTGATGCCCCGTCCCTTTGTGACGAAGGACATCGTGACCTGGACGAACTGGTCTTCTCCGTATGAGGCGGAAAGGACCTCATCAATTTTGAAAGCAGAGAAATTCAACACGGTGGTTGCCGAACCCTTTGTGGCGAAAGAATTAACCGACAGCATGGGCGTGCGGTGCACAGCAATCCCGGCAGCGTCGAAACAGTTTCTGACGGCCACTCGAAATCCGTGGAACAGGGCAACCGGGATGAACCTGGCCGTGTATGGTATGTGCTTTGCAACGGAGCCCGGTATGGCATCTATGAAATGCCGTGATTCTTTCCCAGGCAGGTGATTAGCCATGACCGACGAACAACAGATAGTGCAGCCTGCTCCCCGCGTCAGACGAATACGGCGCAGGAGGAAACGGAGTTTCAAGAGCAGAATCAGGAGGGCGCTGAAGAGCTCCGGAACGGATAAGAAGCTTTACATCGTGCTTGCCGGAGTGGTTGGGCTAGTGGCTGCCGTGTACCTCTATGACCTGCTCTTTGCAGTCTTTCCTATGAAGTGATACCAAGTTGCCTTCATTCATAGACCCGTGTTTGGACACGGGTACCCCTCTTCCGGGTACCCGTGTGAGTGGGTGTTGCGTCGGCACGACTCCGACGTACTTATAGTACGCCGGGTACCCGCTCGCGGGTGGGCTATCCTCCTGGTCGCCTCGCTCTATTTTTGAATGCAAACTGGCATCGTACTAACTTGATTATTATCAGAATCATCTCGATCTCCTGAAAGCATGCGCGACACGGATAAGATAGATACGGTAATTCTGGCTGCCGGCTCATCCAGCAGGCTCGGCTTTAACAAGCTCTTCCTGAGCGTGGACGGGGAGCCGGTCCTGACGAGGACTCTTCGCACGTTTTTGGAGCTGCGGATGGGCACCATTTTTGTGGTCACGGGCTTCGAGCGGGAACGTGTGGAGCAACTGCTTCAGGATATCCCGGTTGTGCTCGTCCATAACAGCCTGTATCCTGCGGGCATGGCGACGTCCGTCAGGGCCGTATTGCCATTCCTCGACGCGGGTCATGGTCTTTTTTTGCATCTCGGCGATAAGCCTTTTGTCAAAAGAGAGACGCTCGGGCAGATGATCAAGTCGTTCGCCGGAAAAACACATCCGATCATCATCCCTGTCTACCAGGGGCAGAAAGGCCATCCCGTACTCATGGATGTGATGCCGTATCTCGACGAGATGCGCACTCTTGAAGGCGATATCGCACTAAGGCCTATCATTGAGAGGCACAGTCAGGATATACTCTACGTAGAGGGAGACGAGGGAATACTCCTCGATCTCGACACGGATGGAGATATTGATCTTTTGAGAAGGAGAGGGTACAGGATTGAAAAAGGTTAAGGTACAGGATGCCGTCGGACTCGTACTGGCCCATGACGTGACGGAGATAATACCGGAGAAGAAGAAGGACGTGGCCTTCAAGCGCGGGAGGATCATCGAGCGCGGCGACGTGGAACACCTTCTGGACCTGGGGAAATGCTACGTATATGTGATGGAGGGCAACGAAAAGGCGGTGCATGAGGACGAGGCGGCACGCCGCATTGCTGAAGCCACCATGGACGTGCACATGGTACTCACGCCTCCTAAAGAGGGCAAGATCAACCTTATCAGCACGGTGGACGGCCTTGTCTCCGTCAATACGAAAAAACTTTATGCGTTGAACAGTGTGGAGCACGTGGTCTTCACGACGGTTCCTGACCGCTATCCCGTCAAAGCCGGCGAGATGGTGGCAGCCACCCGCATCCTGCCGCTGTACATAGACGAGTCAGCCCTGGAAAAGGCCGAACGCCTGGGCAAGCAGGGTGTCATAAAGATCCTCCCGTTTAAATCGATGAAAGGCGGGCTTGTGGTGACGGGGAGTGAAGTTCTTAGCGGTAGGATAAAGGACGGCTCTCCTATCGTTGAAGAGAGGCTGAGGGCGCACGGATTGGAGATGATAGGAAAGGAATTTGCGCCCGACGATGTCAGCTCCATCAGGGACGCGATCGTGCGCCTTTTTGACAAAGGCGCGGACCTCGTTATCACGACGGGAGGGCTTTCAGTGGACCCCGATGACGTCACGAAGGAAGGCGTTGCAGCGACGGGAGCGCGGATACAGGTTTACGGCGCGCCCGTATTCCCGGGGGCCATGTTTCTTGTTGCACGCCGGAAGGGAAAATACGTCCTTGGGGTTCCTGCGTGCGTTTACTATAGTAAGAACACGATCCTGGACGTAGTCCTTCCGTGGGTTCTCGCTGGTATCACCATAACCAAGAATGATATACTGAAATTGGCGCATGGGGGGCTTTGCGTGAACTGCGTGAAGTGCCATTATCCAACCTGTTTCTTCGGAAAGGGAAGATAAGGTGCGAACGCTGCGAGTTGTGGTAAAAGGCGCAGGAGAGATGGCCACGGGTATTGCCCACCGCCTCTTCATGGCAGGGATTACGCGGATTGTCATGACGGAAATAGCCCACCCGCTTGCAGTTCGAAGGGGGGTATCGTTTTGTGAGGCGGTCTACGAAGGTTTCATGGAAGTCGAAGGCGTCCGGGCCGAACGTATCTCAAACGGAGCGGCCCTCGATCTGGTCTGGAAACGCCGTTCTGTTGGCGTGATAGTCGATCCGTCATGGAGCATCGTTGGAGAGATAAAGCCGGACGTGGTGGTCGATGCGATGATGGTAAAAAGAAATATGGGGACTAACAAGGCGGAGGGACCGCTGGTGATAGGCGTGGGTCCTGACTTCAGAGCGCCCGATGACATACATGCGGTGGTCGAAAGCAACAGAGGCCATAATCTTGGAAGGGTGATCTATAAGGGGCAGGCGGAGCCTTACACCGGCATACCGGGTTCGACCGAAGGCTATAAGCAAGAACGAGTACTCAGGGCACCGAAAGCCGGTCTTGTGAAACATGCAAGGATGCTTGGCGACCCCGTGAACAAGGGAGAGATCATACTGTATGTTGGTGAAGAGCCCGTGCAGGCGGCGATCGGGGGCATCCTGCGAGGGTTTATCCGGGAGATTGAGGTGGAGAAAGGCGAAAAGGTCGGGGATGTAGACCCGCGGGCAGAGCGTACCAACTGCTTTACCATATCGGACAAGGCGCGCTCCATCGCGGGCGGCGTGCTGGAAGCAATCATGCATCATTACAATCGACCGGAAGTCTGAAGAGTACAGTAAAAAGGCTTGGAGCGACGATGGACTTGTACAGCATCATAGAAGAATATCTGGAGAAAGGCAGCGGTGGAGCGCTCGCTACCATCGTGAAAAAACTGGGCGCGGCCCCGAGGGAAGAAGGGGCCAAGATGTTTGTCGGCGGTGATGGAAAGTTTTATGGGACCGTGGGCGGCGGATGTATCGAGGCAGAGGTGTGGCAGGAGGCGCGCAAGGTCATAAAAACCGGGATGGCAAAACTCCTCCACTACACCATGGACGGAAGGCAGCTTGAAGATGAGGGTATGATCTGCGGTGGCAACGTCGACATCCTCGTAGAACCCGTGGCGGAAAAGTACAGGGCTTTGTATAGAGCGATCCCTGGACTGGAGAGACAGGGCACAGGTGCTTTGCTGGTCACCAAGTTTTCCGGCGAAGGATTTTCGAAAAGCCTCGTCAAAGAAGATGGAGTGGCCGCTGGTGACCCCATCGACGAGGAAATTGGCGCCGATTATCAGCGGTACATCTCCGAGAAAAGGCTGGCAGTCATCGGCAATACTATCGTTGAACCCCTCCAGACATCCCCTGATCT
Source organism: Syntrophobacterales bacterium (assembly GCA_017881765.1). Lineage (GTDB taxonomy): Bacteria > Desulfobacterota > Syntrophorhabdia > Syntrophorhabdales > WCHB1-27 > JADGQN01. The sequence continues at coordinate 7,359 of JADGQN010000008.1, forward strand.
TTACATTTTTGGTGCGGGACATGTCTCCCAGTATGTTTCGCGTGTCGCCGCCATGGTCGACTTCAACGTCACGGTGATAGATGACAGGACGGAGTTTGCCAACAGGGAGAGATTTCCAGAAGCAGAACGCGTAATTGTGGACGATTTTACGCACGTATTTGACCAACTCAGTTTTCATGGGAACGAATATGTGGTAATCTTGACACGCGGCCACAAGCATGATGCGCTCGTTCTGGAGCAAGTGATGAAAAGGCCGTCGCGCTATGTGGGGATGATAGGTAGCAAGAGGAAGACCAGAATGGTTATGGACTACATGAGGCAGCAAGGCTTTGATGACAAAACACTTGAATCTGTCTATGCCCCGATAGGGGTAGCCATAAATTCTGAGACGCCTCAGGAAATAGCCGTAAGCATAGTTGCCGAAATGATCAAGGTCCGAAGGACGTAACCGTGAAGCGCCGTGAGGATAGCTTTCTCGAAGAGCCAAAAGATCCGGACGTCAAAGATGCTGGAGACCATGAAGCTCCGGCACCCTTTGACCCGCTGAAGCGGTATCTCGCCGAAGTATCGAAACACCCGGTGCTGACAAGGGAAAAAGAACTGGAGTTCGCGGTAAAGGCATTTGACCACAAGGACCGGGACGCCGCCCAGATGCTGGTGATATCGAACCTGAAGCTCGTAGTCAAAATAGCACTGGAGTACTACAATACCTACCTGAACATCCTCGACCTGATACAGGAGGGCAACGTAGGGCTCGTGCACGCCGTCAAGAAATATAATCCCTACAAGGGTACGAGATTTTCAACGTACGCATCCTTTTGGATACGGGCCTATATTCTGAAACACATCATGGACTCCTGGAGTATAGTAAAGGTCGGCACCACCCAGAGCCAGAGGAAACTCTTCTACAGGTTGAACAAAGAGAAGAAGAAGCTGGAGGCACAGGGGGTTGTCCCTGCCCCGCAGCTTCTGGCGGCCACCCTGGACGTGAAGGCCGAAGAAGTCGAAGACATGGAAAAGAGACTGGCTTTCACTGACATGTCGCTCGATCACCCCCTGTACGATGAGGGCGAAGAGACGCTGATGGATGTGATTCAGAGCGATGAGAACATTGAGGATGTTGTCGCGGCAAGGGAGAAGAGGGACATACTGGAACAGAAAGTTAAGGAATTCAAAACGATGTTGAATGACAAAGAGCTGCTGATATTTGAAAGACGGATCATGGCAGAAGAACCGATGACACTCCAGGAGATCGGGGAGCGATTCAAGATATCAAGGGAGCGTGTACGACAGATTGAAAACAGAGTCCTCAAGAAGTTCAACGATACATTCCAGGCAGACATCAGAAAGCTTGACCTTTAAGGTACAGGAAAAAGATAAAGCAGGTTGAGGTAAGAACTAGAGCAAAGGTTGAGAAAAGCCGGAAACTCTTCTGAATTCCTTTCTTGTTTTCACTACTCTTTGTTTTTATTTAACCTTCGTTTTAGTTTTTTCCTCAACCTTCGTTCTTGTTCTTACCTTAACCTTAACCTGAGCTTTACAGGCGCAGGAGAGCCTCGCTGATCCGCGTATAATAACCCGTCGTCAGTAAGACCCCAACCACGATTAACAACCCCCCGATCACGTAAGAAGAGTACTTCAGGACCCAGCCGTATTTCTGCATGAGATGAAGTATCCGCCCCACAAAAAGAGCAGCCACAAAGAAAGGGATGGCGAGACCGAGGGAGTAAAGGCTGAGCAGATAGATGCCTTGCTTCACCGTGGAGGTTGTCGAGGCTATGAGAAGGATCGATGCGAGCACCGGTCCGATGCAAGGGGTCCAGCCCAGAGAAAAGGTTATGCCGATCAGAAAAGAGCCGAGGAGTCCAATCGGTTTTGTTTTCAAATGGCACATCTTTTCCTGGTTTAGAAAAGGAATCTTCACGACGTTGAGCATATTGAGGCCGAAGACTATGAGAAGGAGGCCGCCGATCCGCACAATCCACCTCTCGTACGTTGAAAAGAGGTTACCCAGTAAAGAAGAGGAAATGCCAAGCGACACGAAGACTACCGAAAACCCGGCTATGAATGAGAGCGAGTGCAGGAGTAACATCTTTCTATGTCGCCCGGAAGAGAGCTCGGTATAACTGCTTATACTGGCACCGCTGATAACAATCAGGTATGAGGGAACAAGCGGAAGGACGCAAGGACTGAAGAAGGACAAAACACCAGCGCTGAAGGCAAGGAACGCAGTGACATCCATGGAGATAGTATAATCATTATTGGTCAGTTCAGGGTAATTGTCAATTGATTCTTCGCGGTCTATCTTGTCTTTCTGGTCGTCTGGTCTTTCTGGTCTCGGACAGGAGACGGATCAAATGGACTAACCCGACTTAGCGGATTCGACCCCCGCAATAATTTTTTTCGTCTCGTAAGTCGTGAATTTCCAAAGACACGAGAGTCTGTAAGTGGCGTAAACAGGCTGTAGTGAAGACCTACCCCCTTTTCAGGATTATCAGGCGGGTGGTATTCTTCAGGCACGATGTTCCTCCGTTGCACGAATCGCAAGAAGGATGGTAAAGAGCACCGTTACTGGAACATAGTTGAGAACCGTCGGGTTGCGGGTGGACGGGTCGTTCAGCGCCAGATCCTCTATCTTGGGGAGATTAACGGCTCTCAGCGTGAGGCATGGCGCAAGACGATCGAGGTCTTCGAGGATGGGTCTACATCAGCGCGTACGATGGCGCTCTTTCCCGAGGATCGTCCCGTTGCGGTCGACGACGAGCAGGTTGTACAGATCAGGCTCAAGGAGATGGAACTGCGCCGGCCACGGCAGTGGGGTGCGTGCTGGTTGGCATGCAGGTTATACGAACAATTGGGCCTTGATGCATTCTGGGCAGAGCGGTTACCACCGAGCCGCAAGGGGACCCGCTGGGATCTCATCGCTCAGGCTCTTTGTTGCTATCGTCTCATCGATCCCGGCAGCGAATGGCGTCTCTCCCGGCACTGGTATGAGACAAGCGCCATGGCCGACCTTCTGGGGGCAGGCTTTGAACTGGTGGAGATTCATAAGCTCTACGGGTGCCTGGACCGGTTGCTCGAACATAAACAAGCACTGTTTGACCACCTGACCCAACGGTGGCAAGATTTGTTTAATGCGAAGTTCGACGTGCTTCTTTTCGATCTGACCAGCACGTACTTCGAGAGCAATCCACCCTTTGCAGACGATGACAAGCGGAAGTACGGCTACAGCCGGGACAAGCGGTTCGATTGTGTGCAGGTGGTCATTGCCCTGATCGTCACTCCGGAAGGGTTCCCGCTGGCCTATGAAGTGATGGCCGGCAACACCGCTGACAACACCACCCTGCACGGCTTTCTCAAAAAGATCGAGGCGCAGTATGGCAAGGCCGAGCGCGTATGGGTGATGGACCGGGGAATCCCGACCGAAGAAGTTCTCAAGGAAATGCGGATAAGTGATCCGCCGGTCTCCTACCTGGTGGGAACACCCAAAGGACGCCTCAGCCGTTACGAGAAGGCGTTAACGGATCTACCCTGGCACAAGGTCCGGGATGGCGTGGAGGTCAAGCTGCTGCCCCAGGAGGAGGAGGTCTACGTGCTTGCGCAGAGCCAGGATCGTATCCACAAGGAACGATCCATGCGGCGCCGCCAACTGAAGCGGTTATGGAAGCGACTGCATCAGTTGCAGGGCATGGAGCTCACCCGGGATCAGCTGCTGCTCAAGCTGGGGGCAGCTCGTCAGCAATCGCCTTCGGCTTGGCGGCTCGTGCAGATCGATATTCCCGGAGAGGATGAACCTTTGCGATGCGCTTTACGCAAGGACCGCCTGCGAACGGTTCGTCGCCGGGAGGGACGGTATCTCCTGCGAACGAACCTGGTTGGCCGTGATCCGGCCGAAATGTGGGAGTTCTATACCCAGCTGGTCCACGTCGAAGAAGCGTTCAAAAATCTTAAAGGGGACTTGGCGCTCCGGCCGATCCATCACCAGAAGGAAGCACGCATCGAAGCGCACATCTTTGTGGCCTTCATGGCCTATACCCTGCAGGTGACCTTGCGACGACGTTTGCGCGATCTGGCGTCGGGATTAACCCCGCGCTCCGTGCTGGAAAAGTTCAGCACTGTTCAGATGGTAGATGTCCATCTTCCGACAACCGACGGCCGCAAAGTGATCATGTCCCGGTATACCCAGCCGGAGCCGGAGCTCCAGATCCTCCTGAAACAGCTGCGACTGTCCTTCCCCAACCAGCCGCCACCCCGGATGACGGCTAAAAGTAAAGTCACCAAATAGCTCCGTGTAGTGAAGACCTTTTGAATGCTCGGCTTGATTTGCAAAGATTTACGACTCGCAACCCCCGCGAATCCGCTAAGTCGGGTTAGCATCGCAATAGACGGCGATGAGGAGGGAGATAATGAACAAATGTTTCTTTGCTGGCGTCAGTGCGCGAAATGCCTACCAGCCTATTCCTTGGTTTCTCAACAGGTTCCTTGCCCTTTGGTCGCCAAACCGTGCCGCCGTTGTTATATCATCAATCGCGCGCACATAGTTCCCAAGAATGCCATTGACCATCCCCCGGTTGACGTATGCCTCCCCATACTTCGGATTGATCTCAATGGCCTTGTCATAGTCTGCTATTGCCTGAGCGTAGTTGCCGAGCCTATGGTAAGCGACACCGCGGTTATGATGGATGGCGCTGTTACGATCGGTCACTTTCAGGGTATGATCATACAGGGCGATGCTGTTTTGCCAGTACCCGACCTGTCTCCATGTGAGAAGGAACAGGAATAAAAGGCACAGGCCCGGTAAGGCGATAAGTGCCTCCTTTCGAAAGGACCATTTCTTTAGGAGGTCCGGAACGCCCCAGGCGACAATAATGAACAGCCCGATCAGGGGGACATAGGTATACCGGTCTGCCATGGCCTGCATGCCTACCTGCACTATACCTATGACCGGCACTAGGGTCCCCACATACCAGAGCCAGCCCACTGCCACATACGGGCGTTTTTTTATCCCCCTTATTGCGACTACCGTGATTGCGATAAGGATTACAACAGAGCCCAGGACCTGCCAGAGAGGCCACCCCGTTGGGTGAGAATAGAGGACAGCAAGATTTACGGGCCAGAGCATCTTGACCATGTAGGTGATATAGGAGACGAAGGCATTGGCAATACGGGCGCTCGGAGAAAGGGCCTCAAAAGCCTCCATCGCCCCTCCGTGCCGCTGGACGAGGTAGGTGACGATGCTTGAGAGCGTTGCCAGGGCAAAGAAGGGGATCTTCTCTGTAAGGAGAGGGGGGATCAACGACCATTGGGAGATTGGTACTTGCACCGGCGCCTTTACATGAGGTGCTGTGTTCTTCTGTCCCAAACGCTGAAGAGGCCAGTAGTCCAGAAGGAGCAGGACAAAAGGAAGTGTGACGAGCATAGGCTTTGCCATCAAGCCTAAGGCAAAACAGCAAAGCAGGCCAACATAGCGCGCTAATCTGGGCCGACCGACATAGGAGACATACATCCCCATGGTGAGCATCCAGAAGAAGGTGGAAAGCACATCTTTACGCTCGGCCACCCAGGCGACCGATTCTACATGAAGCGGGTGAAGGGCAAAGAGGGCCGCCACAAAGACGCTCCGCCAGAGTGCCTTGGTCATCTGGTGCAGGACGAGAAAGAGCAGGACAGTATTGACAAGATGGAACAAGAGGTTAGTCAGATGATGCCATCCCGGTTGCAGCCCGAAGAGCTGTACATCTACCATGTGGGAGATCCAGGTCAAGGGATGCCAGTTTGAGGCATAACCGGTGGTGTACGCCCACTCGATGCCCTCCAGGGTAAGGCCGTTCTGAATGTGGCTGTTTTCGGCGACGTAGTTCCAGTCATCATAGTTAATGAAATCGGCGTATGTGACCTGCCAGAAGGCTATGAAGGTAGCGAGGGCGAGGAGGAGGGAGATAATGAACAAATGTTTTTTTGCTGGCACAGAATCATTCCTGTCGGTGGGTGCAGTTAGGGATGTTTCATAGATGACTCTCTTTGAGCGGTTTTTCTCCGTGTAGAAAGGCTCTCACACGGCTTCAGGTTTCGGCGTTTTTCCAGTGTACGTCAAGCTGTTCTTCATGTCAAACAGATTGTGGCGTGATTGTGGCGTGATACGGTCCTCTTAGTGGTTCTATTATCATTCTTGATCTCGGAATTCCATTCTGTTCTATAATAGGCTATAATTGGCGCTACTATAACGAGCTGCTCGTGACCGAGCTCAGCCCGCCAATGCCGACTGATCCCTAAGGTTGATACGCAGGAATCCCGGAGAACAAGTGGAATTGGGGGGTTGTTGTTATGAGTAAATCCTCGAAAAAGAAGAAAGGCAATCCGGCGGCTGGTGTCCTCTGCGATCTGATTTCCATCGACCTTGCATACGGTCAATCCCGATGAATTGGGACAGCCGCATTATTGTCGTTATTCTTGCATCCTTGAGGCGGTATGTTTCATAACAAGAAGGTCGTCGTGGTGATGCCGGCCTACAATGCAGAGGCGACTCTGCTTCAGACGCATGGCGAGGTGCTCGAACAGGATTATGTTGATCTGATCATCGTGGTCGATGATGATAGTAAAGACGGGACGATAAATCTTGCGCGGGGGCTACCCAAGACCAAGCTTTTCATACATGAGTCGAACCTCGGCTATGGAGGTAATCAAAAGACCTGCTACCGACAGGCCCTCCTCGAAGGCGGTGACATCATCATTATGGTACACCCCGACTACCAATACACGCCTAAGCTCATCCCCGCTTTCGTCTCGATGATCGGTAACGGACTGTACCATGTTGTGCTGGGGTCGAGAATCTTAGGCGGTCAAGCCCTCAAAGGGGCGATGCCCTTGTATAAATACATCTCCAACCGGGTTCTTACCTTCGCTGAGAACCTGCTCACGGGTGCGAAGCTGTCGGAGTATCACACGGGCTACCGCGCCTTTTCGCGTGATCTGTTGGAGGAGGTGCCATTTGAAAGGAATTCCAACGAGTTTATCTTTGACAATCAGATCATCGCCCAGATCCTTTGGCTTGGATACACGGTCGCTGAAGTAAGCTGTCCGACCAAATATTTTCCACAGGCCTCGTCCATCAACTTTTCCCGCAGCCTCAAGTACGGATTTGGCTGTCTGGCAACGGCGCTCACTTACCGGTTGGCGAAAATGCATCTGATCCGACCTAGGCTGTTTGAGGGCAGGGAAGGATAAGACACATCTCGGGTTCATGAGAATCTTTACCAAGCGACTTCTCCTGCTCCTCCTTTTGCTAGCGATTACAGCGGCAGTACATCTTTCCGGTCTCAGCCGGTACGTGACGCTCGGAAGCCTGAAAGAGCATTAAGTTTCTGCATCCATACGCAGATTCACATGGTAATGTTGAACTTCTGCTATGTCACTTCAGTACTGCATTAGTACCCATTAGAGGCAATACTGTTCACTTAACAGATTTATTGTGGTAGAATGTGCCATCGTAGTTGCAGGGGGTGGAACGATGGCACGAACTGTTGCAGAGCTGCCGAAGGGGAACCGCATTACGGACTTTATCAGCCTCGGCGTGGTTGCGAAGACCTTCCCTTTGAAAACGGTGAAGTCGGTCCTGGCCGCAACGGGCAAGGAAAGCATACGTCAGAGGGATCTGCCGGCGCACGTGGTGGTCTACTACGTTATTGCTCTCGCGTTGTATATGCAGTCTTCCTACCGTGAGGTGCTCCGTTGTCTCCTGGAGGGGGTCCAGTGGTTGGTGAATCCCTCGGTCACGATCAGGGTTACGGGCAAGTCCGGTATCTCCCAGGCACGTACCCGGCTCGGCTTCGAGGCGGTAGAGCGACTGCACGACGAGGTGGTGCGGCCCATTGCCACTTCCGCAACCAGGGGGGCCTGGTATAAGCGTTGGCGCCTGGTGAGCTTGGACGGCAGCACGTTGGATGTGGCTGATGAAGAGGAGAACGATCGGGCCTTCGGGCGTCAACCGGCGCTACGGGGTCACACCGCCTATCCCCAGGTGCGCTTCGTCTCCCTTGTGGAGAACGGAACCCATGTACTGTTCGGGACCCGCATGGGAGCATACCGGGCGTGGGAGCCGGCACTGGCGGAAGAGACGCTGCCCTTTCTGAAGAGAGGAATGCTCTGTTTAGCTGACCGCAATTTCTTCCGGTTTGTCCTGTGGAACAAGGCCCGTGCGACCGGGGCCGATTTGCTGTGGAGAGCCAAGAAGAACCATCGTCTTCCCCGTGAAAAAGGCCTTGGCGACGCATCCTACCTGACCACGATCTATGGCTCGGCCAAGGACCGGCGCCACCACCGTAACGGTGTTGCCGTGCGCGTCATCGAATACACCCTTGAGGGTGTACCTGACGCCGAGCCCATCTACCGGCTTCTGACAACCATCCTGGACCCGAAGGAGGCTCCCGCGAGAGAACTGGCCGCCCTGTACCACGAGCGGTGGGAGATCGAGACGGCACTCGACGAACTCAAGACCCACCTGCGCGGTGCGCGGATCGTCCTGCGCAGCAAGACCCCGGACCTCGTCAGGCAGGAGTTCTACGGGCTCTTGATGGCGCACTTTGCAATCCGCGGTCTGATGCATGAAGCAGCCTTGCTGGGGAACGTCGACCCGGACAGGCTTTCCTTTCTCCATGCCGTGCGCGTGGTCCGCCGAAAGATGCCACGGTTGCCGTCCATTCCCCCCTCGGGGCAGGAAAGCCTTCCATGAAGCGGTGCTCCTGGAATTGCTGGAGAACGCGTCGTGTCGAGCAGAACACGCCGTAACCCCCGGGGGGTCAAGCAGAAGATGACCGGCTACCGCGTGCGGCCAAGGGGAGTTCCCTGCAATAACCGGGTCGACTTCAAAAAGTGTATCAAAGTTGTTAAGTGAACAGTATTGCCATTAAAGGGTATACTATACTTTGAGTTGAGTGAGCCAACTCAGCCAGGTTCGCCCCGACCGGGGCCCGTGATAACCCTCTTAAGCGCGGCAGGGCCGGCATTAAGTGCCGGTCCTGCTGAATGGGCATTTTTAATCCGCTAAATCTGCCACGCTTTCGATCCCCGCTGCTTCGCCGAGGTAGTCTTTAAGGTTGGGTTGAATCACAACCGGCTTGATAAACTTCTCAACGTACTGCCGGGTACCTTTCGTGCCCAACAGGTGAAAGAGCTTCGTGAACTGGGCTTCCCAGGCCTTATTGATCTCTTCTTTAACAGAAAGCGGCAAGGCCCAGGACTGCGCCTTGAACGGTCCCACCGCATTTTTTCGTACCTTGTAGTAGAATTGTTCGTCAGTCATATCGCCTTTACGCTCTGAGGCCTGCTTCTCCCGTAAATAGGCGTACATCTCGTTGCGCAGAGCCTCGGGCAAACGCTCGAAGAACATATTCATGAAACCCGTTGCCAGATGAACCTCGCACGTTTCGGTTTCCGGGAACTTCCCGAAAGCATCTTCGGGTAACGTCGATGCGCCATGCTGCACGGCACCGGCCATGCCGTAATCCCGCCGTGCAACCTGGCTCAAGTGTTTCAGAGTGTCAAAATCGACCTTAACCTTTGCTATGGTCCCGTCAGGTAACGCAACACCACCGTGTGACGTCCCCGTCTGGATGCTGATCTTGGAGAGGCCCGTCAATCCTGCGCCTTCTTTAGCTAGGTCCTTTCTGAACCCTTCGATATAGGCGCGCAATTCTTCCTCTGTTGAGTTGCGCCCTCCAACTTCGCCGATTTCACCGCCCACGGAGATAGTAATCCCCGCCGGCTGCAGCGTGCGAAGGTAGGATGTAAACTTGGCGGAAAGCCCCGTGTTGACCGCCTGCTGCTCCGGCACGGAGGGCTTACTCAAATCAACGAGTGTGGAGGTATCTACATCGATATTGAAGAAACCAGCCGAGACCGATTCCTTCATCAGGTCTTTCACCGCTTGCACCTCCGTATTCGGGTCGGCACCAAAGCGCTTGGCCGAAACCTGGAAGTGGTCGCCCTGGATGAAGACTGGCCCTTTATAGTCCTCCGCGATGGCGGCGGCCAGAACGGATGTGGTGTACTCTGCCGGGCGCTGGCCCGTGTATCCTATTTCAGAGCGCGCGATTTCAAAGATGAACGCCCCGGCATCGACTCTTTTAGCGACGCGGAAAACGATCCTGGCTGCGTCGAAGGCGAGGACCCGCAAATTGATTGCAGGTACCGTAAAAACGGGCGGAACCTCTCCACGACCGCGGGCCATGTATAGGTCATGAATCGAAGCAGGGACAATCCCCAGGTCGAGCGCTGCCGCACGGGTGAGGTAGCGGGCCAGCCCCTGTTTTTCTCCGGACTCCAGAGCCGATATCTCGGCGAGTTTTTGGACCTTTTGCCGGAATTTAGAAGGATCATTCACCCGGACCGTTCCGCGTTCAATTTGCAGACTGTTGTCGAGCACATCCAATATCTCCTTAATCTTTGCGCCAGCCATGGTAACCTCCTTTAAAAGTTGTCTCTCTTACTTCCGTCAACTCTGATACTATTATACTCCATGAGGGTCATCGGGTGGAAATCATTGGTTCAGCCGCCTTCTCTTGTCTCAGTGCTGTCCTGGCTCAAACTGTAACCTGGCCCTGGCCTTTTTCGTTAACCTGCCGAATTTGGTGTACTCGTCCGGGCTAAAAAAGGATGGGCAGTACAGGTCGATATCCGCTTTATTTGAAAAGATCAACGAATCGCCAACCCTTTGAGTAACGTGTGCATGGAGCCAAAGCCTGTAATTCCCCATAGTGAACATGAGTACGTTCCCATCAAGAGATACGAAGTCAGAGCGGCGCTTCAGCCTGGAGATGGTCAGGACAAGGCACGCCCTGTAATTGTGCCTGATCCACGTATCGGAACCCTCTTCGATATACGTCTTGTCTTCATCGCTCAGGGAAAGGCCCTTGTATGTCACGACCTCATCAATCGTTCTATACGGATGCGTATGGAAATCACCGATAAACTCGTATTGCGGCCAAAAGGAGGTCACTATATCCTTTTTGAGGGTAAATGTTTCAGGATAGGGTCGACAGAAAGACTTGCCAAACTCCGCGGATATATCCATGGAGACGAGATCTACGCTGTAAAGTGTCCTTCCGTCCGCCTGAGTGACCTCATGACCCCAGACCAGCCCGAATGTCTCAGTCATTGCCTCCTTTCTCTGCGTGCCCCCCTTCCGGTAGATAGTGTAAGCTTCAAGCCCGTGGAGGCACATCTGGATCGCAGCGGCCTCAGAGACCCTGATGACGTACCCTCTTTCATTGAAATCTAGTCCCATCTCAAGCCTCCAGCTCACCCCCTGCTCTTACCCGATCTCACCCACCATCCATTCTAAACGCCCCGAACGGCTTCCGTCAAACATTTCTTTATTGAACCCGAGCGGATGATTAAAAATATTTCGCTTTAACGATAAATAGCATACTAACTAGAGACTAACATTATTCTAACTGTACTGTACGTATCTTAATATTATATAATTATATTCTATATAGTGTTATAATATATCTAATGTAATACAATATAATTCTTTCCCCCTTTCGTTACTTTATGGTGCTGTATTCGCATTGGGTTTGACACTTTCTCGGGAAATCTCTTACAATTAAGGCGTGCGAGAGTGGCGGAATTGGCAGACGCACTGGACTTAGGATTCGAAAAGTAGGTTTTTCACAGATCGGGCTCTCGCTTGGATTTGTACGTAACATATTGTTATTAAAGTATAAATGTGCTTTCTATCCTTTGCGGTATTTTCTATCTGTTATGGCCCTTTTTGATGCTTTCTGACACAATTTTGCCACAGTAAAAACCTGCGGTTTTTCCTTGAGCCGAGCGGAAAAGCGTGATGCGGGGAATGCCGGATTTGGCGCCTTATCACGTTTTTTGCTTGCTTCACGCTCCTTTAGCTGGTAAAATGGCATTGTAAATTCCACTTTGAGGCGCAAAATGGAATTAATCCCCCGTTTTTTCAAGGCCTCTGATTCAAGCTTTTTTCTTTTCGGCCCTCGTGGCACAGGGAAATCCACCTTCGTGCGCCAGTCATTTCCAGATGCTCTATATATAGACCTTCTTGACCCGGAGCGGATACGCTTTTTTTCTGCGAAGCCTGAACGGCTCAGGGAATTAACAGACGCCCAGCCCGCGCCGGGCCACGTGATCATCGATGAGATCCAGAGGGTGCCGGAACTCCTTCCGGTCATTCATAGCCTTATAGAATCGAAGAAGGGCTTGGCCTTTGTCCTTACAGGATCAAGCGCGCGAAAGTTGAAACGAACAGGGGTTGATCTTCTGGGGGGAAGAGCGCTCTTGCGCACCATGCACCCCTTTATGGCCGCGGAACTGGGACCCCGGTTCGACTTCGACAAGGCTTTGCAGCATGGTCTCCTGCCCGTCGTTCTTGCCTCTGAACGCCCCGCGGACGTCCTGCGGGCCTATGCTGCTCTCTATCTTCGGGAAGAGGTTCAGATGGAAGCGCTGGTAAGGAACGTCGGCAATTTTTCACGATGCATGGAGGTCACCAGTTTTTCTCACGCATCAGTCTTGAATGTTACGAATGTCGCGCGTGAGTGCCAGGTTGAACGCAAGACAGTCGAGGGCTACCTCGACATTCTCGAGGATATTTTGCTGGGCTGGCGTCTCGAGGTCTTCACGAAAAGGGCAAAGAGGCAGCTCGCCGGCCACCCGAAGTTTTATTTGTTCGATGCCGGTGTGTTCCGTTCTCTGCGGCCGGCCGGACCCTTGGATAGACCGGAAGAGATTGAAGGACAGGCGCTGGAGGGCCTGATTGCGCAGCACCTCCGGGCGTGGATCGCCTATGCAAAGACAGTGAGAGAATTATTCTTCTGGAGAACACGGTCCGGTGTTGAAGTAGACTTCGTAGTATACGGCCCCGACGGGATCTGGGCACTGGAAGTGAAGAACACGCGCCAGGTGCGCCCAGCTGACTTGAGCGGGCTTCTGTCATTCAGGGAAGAGTACCCAAAGTCCCGGGCCTTCTTACTCTATAGGGGTCCGGACCGAATGATGACGAAGGGCGTACTCTGTTTACCCTGCGGCGATTTTCTGGCTGCGCTCCATCCTGACCGATCCCTTGACGAGCTGCTCCCGCCGGCGTAACGCCCTTATCTTAATCGATCGGCGGCATGGAATCGAGATCGCGCACATCCATCTTCTCAAACGAAACATACTCTTTCAGTGCTTTCTTCAGCTTCGTAATGAGACGCAGCGCGCGCTCCTTTGAGTTCGTCTCTGCCACGAGATACTTCCGCTTGATGGAGACGGTGCCCAGGGCTGTTGTTTCGAGAGAGCGCACCACCTTACCCCTTTTTGCCCATATCCACATTTTGTTGCGCTCATCATAATCAAACGATCGTATCAAAGAGAGCTGTTCTTCCAGGCCCTGGCGTACGTTGATGACAAAAAAGATTTTACAAAACCGGATGACCTCGTCGTCCGTATTGCGCATCTCCGGCATGATGTCACCCTCGTCCTGTTCTTCTTCGTACCCTTCTCCCTCAATGAAATAGCGCGCCCAGAACGGCACTGAGACTTTACACGATGCCCGAAAGAGCTCAGGTTCCGGAAGGTCTTTCTTTACAGTTTCGGCGAACACCTGCATCTGTCTCTTCACGGCCGATGCGAAATCGCTCCTGGACTCGGAAGGAAAGACATACGGCGCCGTAAATATGTACGCATCAGCCTGGGTGCCCACAAACCGGACGTACCATACGTCACCTTTCGTGGTCTCGACCTGTTCAGGCTCATTCACCCGATGCACATGCCATGTCTTGCCCGTACCAAGCTCCTCAAAGACTATCCAGCTATCGTCCACGGCGCGTACTTGATAAAAGGCAGCGTAGCTGTCTCTCATGGAGCGCAAAAGGGTAGGCCCCGGCTCATCCAATTTTCTCATGATGACCAGGTCCAGGAAGCGCTCGCACACCGTCTGCTGCGTCTTTCCGAACCGAAGGTCAAAATGGAGCCAGGACATGTAGAGGCTGTTGGGCACCCCCAGCGAGGTTCCTGGGAGAAACTCCTTTTCAAAATTATCACCGGCTTTTTTGAGTTCCTTGCCATCCACGTCAAACTGGATCAGCGACTGGGCATACAGGGCAATGCCTTGCACCAGCGTCATGTATTCGTCAAGTTGTGTACCCGTGCGCAATGCTTCCGGCAACGAAAAATCCATCTCCTGCTTGCTACCACAGCACTTCTTGTACTTCTTACCGCTCCCGCACGGACATGGATCGTTCCTTCCTATCTTCACGCTCGTTCCTCCTGTTCTGCCCAAGCTACCCCTGTCAGTTTCTTTCGAGCCGGTGCCGCCGGTCCGTTGTGCCATATATATTCAACCTAAAGCGGGATATCTTTCTTGCCCGGATCAAGGCCGACGGCAGCCAGATAGCCGAGACGGCGCATATCGCCATTCTATCGCAGCTTTCGATTATTTGCCACATCCCACAACCCTATTGCCCTGCGTGCGATTACCAGAACACCTGCCTGTCACCGATAGGAAGTGCCGTAGGCAGAGGAAGGCGGAGAATTGGGGGAGCTTAGTACGGAGATGCGGAAACTATGGCAAGTAGTTTCAATCGGAGGTGCGATTTATTACGGCCAGATTTGAGGACCGGTGCGCGAAAGAACAGGCAGACAACCTGTCTGTCAGTCTAATGTGTTTGACGAACTTACGCCGCAATAATCTCTATGCTCGATATTTGGGGCTTCGGCGTTTTCATGGTGACAACAAAAACAGGGATACCCTTCCCCTTGTTTTCTTCCAGAACCCTGTAATTCTCAGCATAAAGTTCCTTGTCGTCCTCCGGTAGAATCACCAGAACGGCGCCTTTCGGAATCCTGTCAAGAACGTCCGGATTCTCAAAGGTATATCTCATCCACTCGCAATGAAGGTCGAGGTTCTTCTTCATCACTTCATCTCTGGTCATGTCGTCAACTCCTTTTCCAGGCTTTCTTTGTATTGCCTCCAATTCATTTTCAAATCGAGAGTGGCAAAGGTCACGGCAAGATTATACGTCTCGAAAAAGAGCGGCTATACTTTACCACGTCGCCAACGAGAGTTCTTATGACCCTTTGTTTCGGGGCGTCAACGGGAAACTTCGACATTGTCACTATACGCCGGCTTCTGCCACGAAAGCTTCAAAGATTGGTGGGTCAACTTCGAAAACATCTGCCCCGAGGGTATCTATGTGAAAACGGATTGCAGATTTCACGTCTGATAGGGCTTCTTCGTATGTATCGCCTTCTCCGACAACTGCTCCTTTTATTCCCAATGGGTAGGCTATGTAGCCATCAGGGTGTTTCTCCACGATAATCTTGTATTGCCTTATGTGATCCTCCACTTAGGCTACTTCTTAACAATAATCATACCATGTCTCTTATTTTTTGCGACAGTGGCTTCTCACACGACGCACCGGTGCAGCCGACTTCGAGCAGGTCTAGTATTCTCTGAGCGGTTTGTGCAATCCCCTTCTTCAACTGACTGCTGGAAGATCCCGGGCATCGTGTTTCTCGCCTGCATCCTTTACGTGACGCTTGTCTTGTACTTCGATGCTTGGCTGCCCCAGGTTATCTCAAATATTTATTGATCCCCGCCATCGTTATCGGCATTGGGGCCGGCTTTCTTCTCTGGACCGACTTCCCATTCGCTTATCCGGTTTACGTCGTAAATAACAGAAGGCGAAGATAGTCCGAAGCGGCGGTGTTTCCCGCTTGGGCAGGACGACCGTCGGACAGAAACTAGAGCAGAGAAGTTCTATTTCCGGAATCAACAACCAAGACACTCTTCGAGTCTTCGCAGTGCTTGCAAGTTTCACGACTTGAGGCACACGTTTGCCACGAGGCTCGTGCAGAACGGGGTGGAACTGTATAAGGTGAAGGAACTCCTCGGGCACAAGTCAGTCGCGATGACCATGCGGTATGCTCACCATTACCCAGAAAGCCTGCGGTCGAGCGTGGAAGTTTTAGATGTTTGTCACAATTTTACTACAATCGACCCCACCGCAGGTTTGACACACCTCGCAAAACCGCATAAAATAAGGTGAGCGAGAGTGGCGGAATTGGCAGACGCACTGGACTTAGGATCCAGCGGTTTACGCCGTAGGGGTTCAAATCCCCTCTCTCGCATTTACAGAAGCATTCTTCGGTGAGCGAACGTGTCAAGGCGATAGGCCGGTGTTTTCCTCCCCATATGCAGAACACGCAAGGCCGTACGACCTTTGTATACGCTAGCTTGTATACAGGCCTCTTGACATCTGTCAACAAATATGGTTAATTATTGGCTCCAATTCTAAGGAGGTGATGCCGTTATGCAGTGTCAAACGATCAAAATAGGTATCGAGTGTCTTTTTATGAAGAAAACGGGGTGTTCTTACAATGGAGGAAAGTGTTACGCCATTGTGGAGAGTTGTGAAGGCTGCACGCGGGTTATGGAGGTAGAGGCAGGTAAGTTCTGTGTGAGCTTTCCGGCCCCGGCTCAGAAGTGGCAGACCGCAGCATGTTCAATGGCTACCCATTTAAAGAAGGAAGCTAAGGCAGCGGAACAGAAAATCAATCCCCTCAAGGCATCCAAGAGAGCCGCCGGCAAGAAATAAACGTCATTTCGCTTGACTTGACGCCATAACTATATTATTTTTACCGACATAGAGGTTGTTATGGACACTTTTTTCCCGAGCGAGAAGAACCTGGATAGGAAATGGTATGTCGTCGATGCCGAGTCAGCTACCCTCGGCAGATTGTCGGCGCGCATTGCAGCTGTGTTGCGGGGGAAGCATAAACCCATATTCACGCCGCATGCCGATACCGGCGACTTCGTTGTGGTTATCAATGCCGAGAAGGTGAAGTTGACGGGGAATAAACTCGCGCTAAAGACCTATGAGCGGTACAGCGGGTATCCCGGAGGCTTGACGGTGTTGAACGCCCGCACGTTGATGGCGGCCAAGCCTGAAGAGCTGATAAGAATCGCCGTGCGGGGAATGCTGCCAAAGAACGCGCTCGGGCGAAGGATGTTTAAGAAACTCAAGGTGTATAAGGGACGTGAACACCCTCACCAGGCCCAGAAGCCGGAAGGATTGGATGTGAAGGAGGCCAGACGTGCCTGAGAAAAGGTACTACGCAACGGGCAAGAGAAAGACTGCGGTGGCAAGGGTCTGGATGAAACAGGGGTCCGGCCAGTACGTAATCAACGGCCGTACGGTGGAGGATTACTTCCCCCTCGAAGAATTGCGGCTGATGCTGAATAAGCCTTTCATGCTGACGGAGAATGCGGACAAGTTCGACGTAGTGGCAAACATTTACGGCGGAGGAATCGCTGCTCAGGCATGGGCCCTCGGACACGGGATCGCGAAAGCATTGCTCGAGTACAACAGCACCTTGAGAAGTGTTCTGAAGAAGCACGGACTTGTGACCAGGGATCCACGCGCCAAGGAAAGAAAGAAGTATGGCCAGAGAGCCGCACGGGCGCGCTTCCAGTTCTCCAAGAGATAAAATTAATAGAGATAATGATTGATGTGGAAAGTAGGCATCTTAGGAGCGACTGGCTACACCGGCGTCGTGCTGCTTTCCATATTAGCTTACCATCCCCACGTTAACGTCACCCTCGTTACATCGAATACTTATCGGGGAAAGAAATTGTCTGACCTATTCCCGTCGTTGAGTGGGAGCTTCGAGGGGATGCTTGAAGCCACCGACGACGATCACCGGGGCAAGTGCGATGCGTACTTCCTCTGCTTACCGCACGGAACATCAGCGGAAAAAACCCGCGAGCTGTTCGATGGAAATGCACGCATTATTGATCTGAGCGCGGACTTCCGGTTTGAGGATCTGTCGGATTACGAAAAGCATTATGTGAAGCACGGAGCGCCCGAGTTGCAGCAGGAAGCTGTGTACGGCCTGCCTGAACTCTACCGTGAGCAAATAAAGAAGGCCAAGCTCATAGGCAATCCGGGCTGCTATCCGACGAGCGCCATCCTCGCGCTTTACCCCCTGGTGAAGAACCGGCTCGCTGAGGGCGACGTCTTTGTGGATTCGAAATCGGGCGTGAGTGGTGCAGGCAGGGAGACCAAGCTGGGCAGCCTTTTTTGCGAGGTGGCTGAGGGCTTCCGCCCTTACAGCGTCGGTGTTCATCGTCACGAACCCGAAATACAGAAGGAGATCGGTAAATTTGCGGATATCAGGGTCACCTTCGTGCCGCACCTCCTTCCCATCAATAGGGGCATTCTCACAACCATTTACGGAAAGCTCGTAACCCCGAGCACAACGAAAGACCTCCTCAACCTGTATCAAACAACGTACCGGGACGAACCATTCGTCAAGGTTTTGGGTGAAGGGGTCTATCCGGATACGCGTTTCACCAGGTTCTCAAACTACTGCCACCTGGGCCTGAAAACATTTGACGACGGAAGGTTTGTTGTCATGAGCGCTATCGATAACCTCGTGAAAGGGGCATCAGGCCAGGCGATTCAGAACATGAACCTAGCGCTCGGCGTGGACGAGAAAACCGCGCTTGACCGCATGGCACTCTATCCCTAGCCAGACCGCCCTGCATGTGATCGGAAAAAGAACCACATCTCGTAAATCCGCGCGAGTGTTTGATTCAACGTCAGAGCTGTGATACTGTAATGTACATCTATCGCTGGCGGCACGACCAATGTAAAAGCACCCGTCATCGATTACTTAAGAAATCCGAAGGAGGATCATATGGAAAGGAAGCTCTGCGTAATCTGTATTGCTGTGCTGGTGCTTGTTGGACTCTATTGGACCCGCTATCAGGTTGTCCCGCTATCGGGCGTGGGCGGCTTTTACAAGATAAATCGGTTCACGGGCCAGGCGAGCCTGGTCGCGGGAACGTTCACACAGCCAGTACGGGGAATTGCGGAGACAAGGGCGGAGATACAGAGACAGCAAGAGAGCAAACAGGGACAACCGCCGGCCGCCGAGCCACAGTTACAGTTACCGCAAAAAGCAAAGTAGCGAGTCTCCAGAAAGAATGTACGATGTAGCCGTTATCGGTGGCGGCCCCGCGGGCTGCTACACGGCGTATGGACTGGCACGTGAAGGGTTCGACGTCGTCGTGGTCGAGAAAAACGGGGCTTGCCAGCAGCCCCCTGTCTGCACGGGCGTCGTGGGCGTCGAAGCATTCGAAAGGTTCGGCCTGCCAAGTGATTCAATCCTTGCACAGATCGAAGACCTGCAGTTCATTTCACCATCAGGGAAGCTCCTCCCATATCGCCCCGGGCGTATCCAGGCCCACGTGGTTGACCGTGTAAAATTCAATAATGGCTTGCGCAAGCTAGCCCTGGAGAGCGGCGCTTCCCTGCTCGAGGGCACTGCCTGCCTGGACATCCGCATCACGCCTAATCATGTCGAACTCAAGACCGCTTCCAATGGAGACCGCCTGCGCGCCCGCGCAGCGGTGCTCGCCTGCGGCTACAACCCTAAGATGACGAGAAAGCTGCGTCTGGGTGACATAGCTCAATCATATGAAGGTGCGCAGGCCGAAATTCTCATGGACGATCTTCCTGCCACAGAGATATATCTGGGTAGGAATGTCGCGCCTTCCTCTTTTGCGTGGGCTGTGGACCTTAAGGATGGAAGGGCTCGCGTTGGCCTCATCACGAGGAAGGGGGCTTCCAAATTCCTGAAGTTATTCCTCGATAGCCATTTCCTGAAGGGGCGGATAAAAGAGGCAGGCGCTATTTTGTGGAAGGCAATCCCGTTTGGTGGCCTCGAACGGACTTACTCAGACAGATTGCTTGCAGTGGGCGAGGTAGCCGGCCAGGTCAAGACCACCACACACGGCGGTATTTATTACGGTCTTATAGCAGCCCAGGCTGCCGCGGAGACGCTGAGCCAAGCCCTTCGTCACGATGATCTTGGTGCTCCCAGGTTGCAGGCCTACGAGAGGAGATGGCGCGCCCTTCTCGAACCGGAATTGCAGAAGGGTCAACTCTTTCGAAAGCTTTTCGACCGCTTGTCAGACACCCATATAGATAGCCTCTTCAGCCTTGCCCTCAAGGACGGCATCATGGACCTCATCCACAGGAAAGCGATGTTCGACTGGCACGGTGAGTTGATCGCCTCGCTCATGGAGCATACCTTCGTCAAACGCTTCAGCAGTTGGCTGTAAGAGAGGGGAAAAGGGAGTTGACATAGAGGCTGCAAACATGGTAAAAATAGCAAAACCGAGCGGGAGGGATTGTTGAGAAAGAATAAGTCGGCTATAAAGAAGGCAAGGCAGGGCGAGAAGAACCGTTTACGCAATGCCCACGTCAAATCCACTATGAAAACCAACATCAAGAAGGTGCATCTGGCTTTGCAGGGTAAAGACAAGGATGGGCTGCAGCACGCATTTAAGGAAGCTGTCACATGCATAGACAAGGCTGCATCAAAGGGCGTGATCCACAAGAACAACGCGGCCCGCCGGGTCTCCAGGCTCTCAAAGAAGGTAGGCCAATCTTTGTCTTGATAGGCGCGAAGCCTGTCGTTGGCCTTTATCGGTTTTCAAGAAGAATTGTCCAAGATACCAAACGTCCGCCTGCAAGCACATATTGTGACGAGTTCTTCAACCTGATCATACCAATTCGGATTCAAGATGGAGACCGAGGCGGCAGGA
>JADGQN010000112.1 GCA_017881765.1 Syntrophobacterales bacterium
GCATTGTTTGGGCAACAGGCCGTTAATCTTTGACTCCGCGGTTGTCTCGGATTATATTTTAAGGAGATTCAAAACAACAAAGGAGAATACCCTGAACTAAATACCCCGTTTCATAAGTTCGGTGACGTATTGTCATTTCGAGCGCAGCGAGAAATCTTCATATTCAAGATAACTTCGAGATCTCTCCCTTCGGTCGAGATGACAGCGTACGTACGAACGTATGCACTAACGAAAGTTGGTATGAAGGAGATAGGTATATGTCAGCTATAGCGCTCAGGAAGAGCAAACTGTCAACCGCCCTGCGCAGCAGGTTTCGCGACTACTACCTAGACATGCCCGGTGTTGATCCGTCTTATACGGATGGCAGATGGCGGCAATGGAAAGAAAGCCCGGACCTTATCACGTATCTCGCCAGAAAAGAAGGCAAGGTTGCGGGCTGGATCGTGTACAACCCGGCTATGAGCGCCATTGAGGAGATCCTCGTAAGCGGAGGAGATCAAGAAACGGGGACTTTTTTTCGGATGATTGACGAACTGATCGCCGCGCAAAGCCTCGTGTCCGCTACTATCCTGAGCGCGGATCAGGCGAAATACCGGTGGATGGTGGAGTACGGTTTTCGCCCCACTCGCATGCTTACCGCGAACGGCGATGCTTTCTTGAAAATGGACCTGAGCACATCGGTGCTCTTTAAGAGACTTGAAGGGCGCGCACCCGCAAAGGCTTACCGCAAGAAGGAAAGAGTGGCTATTGAGAAGGTCCCCGCATCCCAGACCTATGAGGAGATCAAGGAAAGTCTCGGGAGTCTTATCAGTAAGCTCGGCGGCTTGCGGAAGTTTGTTAAACCGGGCCAGACTGTTGTAATCAAACCGAACCTCGTGGCCGACCATGGGATGGTGAATGGTGTTTACAGAGGTGGAGTGGTCACTGACATACGGATCGTGAAGGCTCTCGTTGAGTTCCTACTCCCTGTCGCGGGAAAGGTGACTATCGCGGAAGGCTCGTCGATCAACCGCAGCGCAACCATGAAGATGTTCCTTCTGTACGGATACGATAAATTGATTGATCTCGATCCCCGGAAGGTGAGTCTCGTCGATTTGAATGCGGACGAACTGATAGAGAAACCTGTGCCAGGGGCAAAACGCATGGCCTCCAGAAAGGTCCCCGTCACTCTGGATCAGGCGGATGCGATCATCAACGTTCCGGTCATGAAGATCCACTTTGCCGCCGTCGCATCGCTCGCGGTCAAAAGTCTCCAGGGAGCGATGCCTCCCCTCGAGAAATATATGAGCCATTTCTTCGGGCTCTGGCAGAACCTGATTAACATCCACCGTCTCGTCAAACCGAAGCTGCACATTATCGATGGCCTCGTCGGGCAGGAGGGTTTCGGTCCCGTCTCCGGTACGCCGAAAACAATGAACCTGCTGATAGGCGGCGCGAACCCGGTGGCAGTGGACGCAGTGACCATGAGGATTATGGGGCTCGATCCTGTAACGTCCCCGCCTGTGCGACTGGCCCACATGCAGGGGCTAGGTCCGGTTGAACCGGAGAAGATAAGCATCATAGGGCCGTCGATCGATGAAGTGATGAGCCCGTTCGAACAGCCGGAAATCAACGTGACGAGCGGAAGGGACATTATCATCCACGCTGAAAATGCCTGTCCCGGCTGCGCGGGATACCTCCACTTCGCCGTGGCAAAGCTGCGCCGGCCTGATCCAAAGGACCTCACCAGACTTCTCATAGACCGGCCGTTTGCTCGCAAGGTACATATCTTCCTCGGTCCGACTATTGACCGCGACATTAATCCGGATGAAACGAACATCTTCCTGGGCATCTGTCAGCGACACCACGTGGATAAGGGCACGCACCTGCCCGGCTGCCCCCCTCACGCGGAGGTGCTGCTTAAGGGCATCTTCGGATTATTTCCTGATGTCGAACGGCCCAAATACGCGGACGAGGCCGAGGAGATAAAGCTGGAGAAGATGTTGAACGAAACCCTGGCCTCTCTTTATTAAGAAGCTCTATTTAGCGCGCTTGCGCGATAGAACACCCCGGTGCCCGGGGTAGTTCTATCGCAACTCGGTATTACGTGATGCAGAGGTCAGCAGGAAAGCACTCAGATGGTTCCTGTGGTGCGCATTCCCCCTCTTTGGCCGGATTCTGCTTTTTTCTCCTTGCCGTGATTGTTTCGCCTGCCATCCCCCAGTTATCGGTGTCTACCTCATCAATAACCACGGAAGTCATCTTAGGATCTTTTCCCAAGACATCAAAGAGTAATTTCGTCACCCCCTGAATCAATTTGGCCTTCTGTTCCGCTGTAACCCCTTCTTTCGTTACTTTAATGTTGACGTATGGCATAGTCGACCCCCTACTCGTTTTTTGAGCATTTTTGCTCGTGCAACTAGAATGTAATTACTGGGAGCCGGTTTTGCAATATGCATTCTGACAGGATTTGTCATAAAAAAACCGCCGTCTGTTAGGACGGCGGTTTCTCGCAAACAATGGAACTAACACTAAGTCGAATTCGAACGGAGAGCGAGGCGCTCAAGCCACGACGAACGGAGGCGTACTTGAAGTACGTCGGAGTGAGGCACGGCGCCGGCAACGAAGCTATACGATTGAAGGCGACTTAGTGTCAAGCTGCTTTGGCTATCCTGCACAGCAATGCCTTCATCTCCGTGTAACCCGTCACGGGGTCGCGCGGCTCAAGCTCGGTTAATCTATTTGCGTTTGCCTTTGCCCATCCGTGGGGGATGCTCAATACGCCTCGAACCAGCGCCTCGGTAGTCTTCGTCTTCATGGTGATCTTGCCCTTTGTCGTCTCTACGGTCATCATGTCGCCATCGGCAATGCCGTACTTGGCCGCGGTCTCCGGATGGATCTCCGCGAGTGGCTCAGGCGCGGTGTTGTGCACATACGGTACACCCCTCATCTGAGTGTGGGTATACTCGGGAATCCTGGCCCCTGTTGTAAGGATGACCGGATACTTGCTGTAAATCTCCGGCGTGCTTATCGGGCTCTTGCTCGGCTCCACAGGGCGGGGCATGGGGTCATAACCGTTCTCGGCCAACGTCTGGGAATAGAGCTCGATTTTGCCGGAAGGTGTGTTGTATCGTTTCGGTTGCTCATATTTGAGTTCGGTATAATAGGCCCCTTCCGGATGGTCCTTGCTCAACTGCTCCCTGTTCAATCCGCTCGGCTTCAGGAAGAAGTCTATGATCTCCTCTTCCGTATTCCAGGGGAAGAATTTTCCATAGCCCATGCGCCTGCCTATCTCGGTCCAGATCTTCCAGTCCGGCCAACATTCGCCGATCGGCTCTATGACCTTCTTCCGCAGCATGGCGTACGGAATGCAGTTTGTCACGCCGTACACGTAGCCGACCCCACCCTTCTCAAGGAATGAGCAGGCGGGCAGCACGATATCGGCAAGAGCAGCAGTTTCGGTCATAAACAGCTCTGATACGACAACAAAATCGAGGGCCTTGATGGCCTCTTTGATGCGCTCGGAATCGGGCAGGGTAACGGCCGGGTTGCCGCCCGTGCAGATCAGGCCCTTGATCGGATATGGTTTACCTTTCAATACTGCATCGGCGAAGAGCATCTGCTGGCCGTAAGGGGATGTCCTGCCCCAGAACCGGCGAAAAAGGGGATGCTCATCGGTGCCGATAGGATCGCTGATCTCGGTAACCCTCATGTCTCCGAGGCGGATAAAGGGGATATTCACCCACCCGCCGGGGATGTCCATATTGCCCGTTATGGCCTGCAGTATAGCGTGCACGCGGTTGCCCTGAAAGCCGTTTATATGCTGGTCAATCGAACATGTGCCGGGGACGAGCGCAGCCGGTTTGACCGTGGCAAACAGACGCGCTATCCTCCTGATGTCGTCGGCCGGTACCCATGTGATCTCTGACATCTTTTCAGGCGTGTACTGCTTGACGTGTTCGGTCAGTTTGTCGAAACCGATGCAGTTCTTCTCAACAAACTCCTTGTCGTAGAGATTTTCTCCTATAATCACGTTGAGCATGCCGAGGCAGAGCGCAGTATCCGTGCCCGGTCTGATCTGGATATGCATGCCCCTCTCTGCCATGGGAATTTTTTTCGGATCGACGATTATGACGTGCTTAAGCGTACCGGCATCCATGGCCTTATATATTTTGCGGCCCACGGTTATCCTTGAGTTGTCCATATTCTGGCCGAAGACGATAATGCACTTGGCATTCCAGGGCTCTTCTATGGGGTACCCTCCGAAGGTCATCTGGCGTGCCATAATGCGTGAGCGGAAACAGTTGCCTTCTACGGACAGCAGGTTAGGGGTCCCGTAGACGCCCCGGAACCTCTGGGCAAAAGCTGCCAGCTCAATATTCTCCGTTCCCAGCGAGCCGGTATAGACGGCGAGCGCCTTGGCGCCGTATTTGTCCTTTATCTCCTGAAACTTTTGAGCTACCGTGTCGAGCGCAGTATCCCAGGATATGCGTTCCCACCCGCCGTCAGTCTTCTTGCGCATCGGGTGGGTAAGTCGGTCCTCTGAATATACCCACTGAGGCAGGGCCGCGCCCCTGGGGCACAATTCCCCCAGGCTGATCGGGTGCTCTTTCATGCCTTCGACTTTTACGAGCTTACCGTCTTCAACATATGCGTTTATCCCGCAACTGTTGATACACATTATACAATCCGATTTGATCACTTGTGTGGCCATAACTTTCCTCCTGTTTCATTAGATTGACAAAGCTAACATTTTTCGACTTCAAGACCGTCCCGGTCCGTTCTCTCTGTTTTTTCCGATCGGCTTGCCCGTGGTTCGCGCAGACCCATTTCCGCTATGGATAGCGACGCCATTCAAAATGAGATCGCTCAGCTGCTCGTGGCAAAGCATGATGTCCTCTTTTTCGCCCTTCAGGAGCCATCTTGTCACCACATGCTCAAGGGCGCCCAATAGCAGGTGGCGTGAGAGATATAAGTCGAGGTCTTGTCTAATGACCCCCTGTTCCTGTCCTTCCTTAAGGATCGCCAGCGCCTGGCTCATGAACCTCTTGACCCCTTTATAGCTTCCGGACCTCGCAAAGGCCTTGCTTACACGCATCTCCAGCATGAGGCTCCTGGCGTAATCGGGATTGGTCCTGAAAAAGTGAAGATAGTACCAGGCAAATTTTCTGATCTTCTCCCGCGCGTCGGTCACTCCTTTTAGATAGAGGTCCAGCTGCGCAGAAAATGTTTTTGTCTTTTCACGAGGTATTGAAAAAAAGAGATCCTGTTTATTCTTGAAGTATTGGTAAATCGTGCCTTCGGCAACACCTGCCCTGCGGGCTATCTCGGAAATGCTCGTATCGTCGAAATTGCTCCTGCCGAATATCTCTATGGCTGCCTGGAGGATCTGTTGCCTTCTTGTGGCCTTCTTGTTCATGTTCTTACAAGTATTGAATCATATTCAACATGATACGGTGTCAATATTGCCAAAGGTTTATATGCTAATAATGACATAATAATTGAATGACGTTCAAATTATATAAACTGAATCAACTTTTGTCAAGAATTTTAATCATGTAGTTCCTTGATTCAGTCATTTTCCGGCCCCTGTCACTCTACTCCGTTGATCCCTTTTCCCTTGACAAGTCGAACGCATAGCCGGTATATTCAACCTTTGGAGACTATATCTCATCCGTCTAAATCTGCTTACGGACACGTTGTGCCAAGAGCCCATCGTGGGCTGTCCGGAGGTGAAGCTGCTCCAATATGCCACACAACTAGTGATGGGTGAGCAGTAAGAACCATAGAACCGGTGAACAGAGACTCGTGAAGCCGCTCTTGTCTCTTTACGGCCGGCGGCTCACGGTTAACGTTTAACGGTCAAAAAGGAGGAGAGCCATGGAAGTGAAGAAGCTGGGCGTGTTAGGTTGTGGCCAGATGGGCGCGGGGATCGTCCAGGTGTTTGCTGCTGCCGGGTACGAAGTAGTTGCCTGTGACACAATTCCGGCCATGATCGAGAAAGGCATCAAAGGGATTGAGAAACGGCTGTCAGGGCGTGTGGAAAAAGGAAAGATGACGCAAGATGAATTAAAGGCGGTCATAGCGAGGATAAAGCCAAGCAACAAGCTGGAAGATCTGGCAGACTGTGATATCGTCGAGGAAGCCATACCCGAAGACCTGGAGTTGAAGAAAAGGACATTCGCACAGCTGGATACGATATGCAAGCCGGAGACGATCTTCGGCACAAACACATCCGGCCTCTCGGTCACCGACATGGCCGTGGCAACGAAGCGGGGCGACAAACTGCTGGGCATGCATTTTCATAATCCGGCCCCCGTCATGCAGCTTCTCGAACTGGTCCGCACGATCATGACGAGCCAGGAGACCATCGATACGGTTAAGAAGTGGGGAGCAACCCTTGGAAAGACCGTGGTCGTGGCGCCTGATGTTGGAGGTTTTATTGTAACGAGGCTTTTTACGCCTTTTCTTCTGGGTGCGGTGCGCATGCTGGAGGCGGGTATCGCTACGCGGGATGAGATCGACATTTCGATGAAGCTTGCGGTCAATCATCCCATGGGTCCACTTGAAGTCGTTGACTTCATAGGGCTCGACACCGAGCTTTCGATCGCAGAGAGTCTCTACGAGGAGACCAAAGACCCGAAGTATGCGCCGCCCTTGCTGCTCAGGAAGATGGTGACTGCGGGCTGGCTTGGCAGAAAGACCGGCAAAGGGTTTTACGATTATAAATAATATACTGTCACTTCCTATCGTCAGGTTTGAAAATCAACTGGTCACCCAACCGGACGATGTGGTGCCAGTAGAAGAACCTCTTGAGATTTTCGTAGACGATGAGCCCTACTACGTGACGATGCGACTCCCGGGGGAGGAGCTTCCGCTCGCGGTGGGGCTCTGCTTTACAGAGGGTGTCATCGATTCGCTCGATGACACCCTCGGAGTCAATTACTGTCAGGACATCTCCACGAATCGGATTAACGTCTACCTCACCCCTGCGCGAAAGCAGCTGGCCGGGTCGAAGCTAAAGCAGAAGAGGGCGACAGCCTATTCCAGCTGCGGTATCTGCGGAAAGGAGATTGTCGAGGATATTGCCCGGGTCCTTGAAAAGATCCCGAGGACCATTCGAGTTGACTTTCCACAGCTCTCCCGAATGCAGCAGGTAGTCAAGGAGAGCCAGCCGGTCTTTTCCGCCACGGGTGGAACGCATGCAGCCGGCATCTTCAGTGCCCAGGGTGAGCTACTCGCCTTCTCCGAGGACGTTGGGCGCCATAACGCGCTGGACAAGGCGATCGGCAAGGTGCTTTTTGGTCGCAAAACGAGCGAAGCCGCGGTCGTTGTGCTCAGCTCACGCCTGAGCTACGAGATGGTGCAAAAATCCGCGCGGCTGAAGGTAGAGATCGTGGCCGGCGCATCGGCGCCAACAGCCCTTGCCGTGGAGCTGGCAAAATCGGTGGAGCTGACGCTTGTCGGCTTTTTGAGGAGCGCGCGATGTAACGTCTACAGCGCTCCCGAGAGAATGGCGTTTTTTGAGACCGTGACGCGTGACGCGTAACGCGTGACGGGAGTAAGGCGAAAGGTATAGCATGCACATCTGGCCTGACTGCATTCCATGTATCGAGAAAATGGCCCTGGGCCTGGGTCGTCTCGCTTTTAAAGATGAGGAGAAGGTCAGACGGTTTATGACCGATGTGATGAAGCTGCCTCCTCTGCGAGGGGAGAACTGGGATGTGATATCGCCGCGGGTCGTTCGTGAGGTGTGGCGTATGCTCCTCAAGTACACGGGGATGAGCGATCCGATGAGGGAGGTTAAGGCCGAGCAGAACCGCAGGGCTTTAGAGATGTATCCTCTGGCAAAGGAGCTGGTGATGCGGAGCCCCGACCCTTTTCTTAATGCGTTGAAGCTGGCGATAGCGGGCAACGAGCTGGACGCCATGGTCAGCGTGACTGAAGGCGCGGCTCTTGGCATGCTGAAAAAGCTGGACAGTTTCACTCTCGACGGTGAGATCGTCAAAGAGTTTAGAAGAAGGTTGGATAAGACGAAAACGATCACCTACTTTTCGGATAACTGCGGTGAGATCGTATTCGACAAGCTCTTTATAGAAGTGCTCCGGTCGATGAAGGAGTTTGACATAACGGTCGTGACCAGGACGGTTCCTGTCCTGAATGATGCGACACTCAAAGAGGCGCAATCGGTGAGCCTCTCAGAAGTGGCGCGACTCGTTGAAAACGGGATTCAAGAAGCGATTGCGGGCACAATTGTCTCTGAGGTCTCTCCTGAAGTGAAGACGATGATCACGGAATCGGACCTGCTGATCTCGAAAGGGGTCGGGAACTATGATGCCTTCACGGAAGAAACATGGTTGAGCGGCAGGCTCACCATGCTCTACCATGGAAAGTGCCACCCCTGCTGCAGCGCGACGGGGGCCCGGATGGGCGAACTCATCGTCTACAACTTCTGAGAACGCGGAAGAAAACTGCTTTTATCTCACACAGAGATCACAGAGTTCACAGAGAAAAGCAGGAGATTTATCTCACGCCCGCTTCGCTAGAGGCCGCAGAGGGCGCGGAGGAAAAGCCACAGAGGGAGAAGGAGAGGAGGCAGGGCCTGAGAGCATGAGCGTGCTTGCTCAGAATTCTCGGAGAGAATTCCTCGCACAGCATCGCGCTAACGCGCGAGTAGTCGGGGAAAACCGGATATACATTGTCCGCCGCTTCGCATCAGACTAACCTCACTACTTCCGGCTTTAGCCGGACGAGAGTTTGCCCGGTAGCGAAGCATCCTGTAAGGAAATGGTCCTCTCAACCATTCCAGGCAAGAAATACCATCTCTCTCTTTTCAAGTCTTTCCTCTGCGACCTCTGCGGCCTCGAAGGAGCGTAGCGACTGGGCGTGAGATAATCCTCGTCATTAGGCGTTATTAAGGCTGTCTCCTAGTCTTCCCGGTAGTGGGCGCCGATACTCTCCTTTCTGTCCAGAGCGCTCTGAACTATCACCTGCGCTGTCTCGATGCTGTTGGAGACTGCTACGGCCTGAGAAAGCTGAGATGCATCATCGCACCGAAGCCCTTCGTCTTTAAGCCTCCGGACTGATGCCAGGGCCTGCGCGAGTCCCTCCTTGTGTCTGACCGGACCGCAGAAGTTCCAGAATGTTTCGCGAAGCGCACCGACTGCTTGTCGCGGAAGATGCTTTCCCTCTGAGTATCTCAAGGGGTTGAACGAGTCTGGCGCGGAGGTGCCAGGTCTTGATTTATCAGACCTCTCCCTGCAATAGCGTGCGGCGGCAATACCGGCCCTGTAGCCGAACACGAGAGTCTCTGACAGGGCGTTTCCACCCATTCTGTTTGCGCCGTGGAGGCCGCAGGCTGACTCACCTGCCGCGAAGAGCCCTTCCACGCCGGTCCTTGCCCAGTCATCTATGACAATGCCGCCTATCGTAAAATGGGCAGCGGGCGTGATGCGCACAGGTTTTGTATCCGCCTGATACAGGCGATTGAAGCTTTCGCGAACGTTGTGTCCGAGAGGATTATTATCCCAGTCCTTTTCACCCAGCATCCTCAGATCGAGGTATATGCTGTTTCCCGACAGGCATTCCTTGAACAGCGCCCGGGAGAGTCTGTCACGGGATTTCATGGCTATCGACTTTACTTCTGTGAGGCCATACTTCTCCAGCAGGTTCTCATTTTTGTCGTTGATAATAAGCCCTGTTTCAGCCAGAAACGGCTGTATGAGCATTCTGGGCGCGCGAGGCTCGCAGGTAATGAGGGGATAAAACTGGATGAATTCCATGTCTTTGAGGCGGGCACCCGCCTGATGCGCAAGCGCATATCCATCCCCGAGGCTTGCAGTCGGGTTATCGTGAAATTTGTAAAGTGCCGACGCCCCACCAGTGCAAATAATCACGGCGTTCGCCTTGATGATGAGTTGGCGTCCGTCGCGCCCTATAGCCACACACCCAGTTACACCGTCATCTCCGGTGGATAACGCTGCAACCGTATGCCAGTCGATCATCGTGACGCCACAGTCGAGTGACCAGGCCAGCAGTACGTCTACCGCTTCCCTTCCGCTGTCAGGCGGCCGGCGTAGAGTCACGGCCGCGGTAGAGGACCACTTGAATCCGACACCCTTTTTGCGGAGTTCTTCGATCCTTATAGGCGCTTCTTCCGCAAGGACTCGGACAAGGGATGCGTCGTTCAGGTGATAGCCCGTCTCCATCGTATTCTTGATGTGCTGGTCGACGGTGAGACGAGGCCCGCTGCAGGCAAAGGCCCCGCCGCTGATGGTGGTGGCGGTTGCCAGCCCCTTGCTGCACCTGGATAGAACGAGCACCGCGAGCCCTTCTTCTCGTGCGGCGATTGCAGCTCTCAAGCCTGCTCCACCCGAACCGATGACAACTATATCGGTCGCGATTTCATTCCCCTTCATCGATCTCTTCCTCCCTTGTCGATCGGCTTTTCCTCCGGCGTATCAATCGAATGGAGCCTGCCACGGTCAGAAGCGCGGCTGCAAAAAAGAGTATCTCGTAGATGTGGATACTCACGTACAGGAGCCAGGTGTGCTCTTTATTGAGGGAACGCAGCCAGCCGGTCTCCAGATCTGAAATGCTAATGCCCAGGCTCTCTTTTACAGCCTCCGGGAGGGCCATGCCGTCACGCAGCCGGTTCAACATCAAAAGAAGCTTCTCGGCATCGTACTTTTGAGAAATATAGGTCACGATACTTTGGCTTTGCTCGTAGGCGAGCATCAGCGAGCGGTCGTCTCCCGGGAAGCGCTCGCTCAACTGCTGCAGGGAGAAGACCCTTCCCGCGAGCACTGCCTCATCGAGGAATGAAACCCTCCTGTCCATGATAATCTCAGCCATGCCATTGCTTGCCCATTGGCACAGACCTTCGTCCAGCCATTTAGGAAGCGCGTTCTCCTTTATGTAATGGTGTAACAGCAGATGGCAAAGCTCATGCTTTATGGTAGTCTCCAGAACAAAAGCGTGTCTGGACATCTTTGATAAATCGAGCAGCACCAGATTGCGCTCAGGGATAGCAACGGCTGCGACAAGCCCTGTTCCGGCCATCTCCTCCAATTCACCTTCTTTCAAAAGGACAAAAGTCGGACTGAAGTCGACAGGCCACGGGATGAGCCTTCCCAGGTCGGATCGAACGGTCGGATAGAGGCGCAACACTTCTTTAGCGGCCCCTTCCTGTCCTGCTTCAAAGCGAACCGAAGCGGCCCGGTCG
>JADGQN010000113.1 GCA_017881765.1 Syntrophobacterales bacterium
TGCAGGCAGGATCTGCGAAGGGCAATGCGCAGGGCGGGGCTTCAGCGGGCACGTCCATGACGGGCGGGAAGAAAATGAAGAGGATATCTATTGAGGAACACTGGGGTAATAAGGAGCTGGTCAATATACGAAATCAGTGGTACGTCAGAACCGGGACTCCTGCCTACAATGATCCAAAAGTTAACCCGGAAGTTTTTCCGAAGGTAATGGATATGGAAAAATGGCGCATTCCCCTCATGGATGAATCAGGCATCACCATACAGATACTCTCCACTAGCTCGCCGGCCATCCAGGGGATCGTAGATACAGCCACTGCTATTGACACGGCAAAGAGAACGAATGACGAGATGGCTGAAGTGATACGGAAATACCCCGGCCGATTTGCCGGCCTTGCGTGTGTGCCTACGCAGGACCCGAAAGCGGCCGCGGATGAGCTTGAACGAGCCGTGAAGCAGCTCGGTTACAAGGGCGCCATGGTACAGGGTCACACCGGTGGAGAGTACCTTGATGAGAAGAAATTCTGGGTGCTCTGGGAGCGCTCCGAGGCATTAGGCGTACCGATTTTCTTGCATGTGACCGAGCCGATTCGGGAGGCGAGAAAAATTTATGATGGCCATCCTGAACTCCTAGGGCCCATGTGGTGCTGGGTAGTGGAGGCTGCGACACATGCACTTCGTATTGTTGGTGCCGGTGTATTCGATGATTTTCCGAAGGCCACGCTGGTTCTCGGCCACCTCGGTGAGACACTACCTTACATGCTTGGCCGTTTGGACGAGGGCTATGCAATGACCTTTCATCCCGTGAAACTGAAGAAGCCGTTTTCAGAATACGTCAAAAATAACATCATGGTCGCCACGAGCGGCAAGTATAAGCCTGAAGCCCTGATGTGCGCCATAAACGCCATGGGGGCTGATCGTATCCTCTTTGCCGCAGACTACCCCTGGGTGACTCCGAAAGAATCGGTCGAGCTCATTGAAAGAACTCCGATGAGCGATGCCGATAGAGAAAAGATTTATCACCTCAACGCAGAGCGGCTGTTTAAGCTATAGCGAATCGGAATAGATTTTTATGGAAGCTCGTAAAAATCTATTTAGCGAGCACGGCGAGTGAGAGGGGGAGGCTCCGACGGGTCCCCCGGTGGAGGGGGCGACGCGAGCCCCATTGATTGAGCGATGCCGATAGAGAAAAGATTTATCACCTCAACGCAGAGCGGCTATTTAAGCTATAAGGCGGCGGAAAACAGAGGCAGGAGTTTGGAAAAGAGTCTTGAAAACCGTGACCATCAGTGGCATAATGGGACCCGTACCCATGAGATTGTCGTGGCGCTAGATGTGATCAACGTTTTTAAGTACAGGGTAAGAGATTTAGCCAGTAATAAATAAACTACTTGGGAGGTTCTACGATGGCAAAAACAAAGCTTTACGATTTAAGTCAGCCTTTTGGACACAATGTTCCGCTGTGGCCGTACTTCGAGGACGTCAAGATCGAGCGTGTCCACTATCATGCCAAATCCGGGGTCTTGTCCCAGAAGATTACGACGGTCATGCACTGCAGTACCCACGCCGATTCTCCGGCCCACGTGATCGAGGGCGCTCAATATACCGATGAGATACCCCTTGAGAAGTATTATGGGACCGGCGTGGTCGTCTCCATCCCGAAAGGCAAATGGGGAGTGATCACACCCAAGGATCTCGAGAAGGCACGGCCCAAGATCGAAAAGGACGACATCGTCATCATCAATACCGGATGGCATAAGTACTGGGGAGACAACACGCAGTATTTCTGCTATTCCCCCGGTCTTTACAAGGAGGCCGGCGAATGGTTCGTCGCAAAAGGCGTAAAAGCCGTTGGCGTCGATCAGCAGGCCCTGGATCATCCGCTCGCAACAGCCATAGGACCCCACGGCCCCGGGCCCCTTCGTCCCGACGTCAACGCGGAGTACAAGAGAGAAACGGGCCATGACGTGATCAAGGATTTCCCGCATTGGGAGCCCTGTCACCGGCTGCTCCTGGGCAACGGCATCATGGGATGGGAGAATGTCGGCGGCGACATCGACATGGTGACAGGCAAGCGAGTGACGATTGCCGGATTTCCTATCAGGTGGCAAAAGGGCGATGGCTCCATAGTCCGCCTGGTAGCCATCGTGAACAAGTAGCGGGTCACGGGGCACGGGTCAAGGGTCATGGGTCCCGAATAGACAAGCAGAGGGTAAGTTATCTTTGGATTGCGCGATTAGGATCATAAATGGAAGTGAGACAAGGTGACAAGGGTCTCGAGATTAGGGCATTGACTTGACCCATGACCCGTGACCCTTGACCCTAAAATAAAGGGAGGAGGGAACCATGAAAAAAGTCGAGCTTAAGGATGTGAAGCCGTACGATGCAGCAGGCCATTTCCTCATGACCGCTATGAGACTCCATGGAAAAGAAGAGTCGGGTGCTCAGAAATTCTGGATGGGTCTTTCTCATTTCCTTCCAGGAGGCGGGGCGGAAATGGGTGCAACGCCCACTGATAAGGTTTATTTCGTGCTGGACGGGGAAGTTACCATACAGACCCCCAAGGAAGAGATCACCCTCAAGGCCTGGGATTCGATTTTCATCGGTCCGGGGGAGCAGCGGGCGATCATAAACAAGACCAACAAACCTGCCAGCATGCTGGTCGTTATCAATTATCCCTAGTACATCAGTAGAGGAGAGGCGACTCATGAACAAACAAAACATACAAGAGCTATTCGACGTAAACGGAAAAGTTGCGCTCATCACCGGGGCTACCGGTGGTTTCGGCAAGGCAGCGGCAAATGGGCTGGCTGCGGCAGGAGTAAAGGTGATGGCGACGGGCCGCGCCGTACCGAAGCTCGAACAGATCGTCAAGGAGATTCGCGATGCCGGCGGTCAGGCCGCATTCTCCGCGGGCGATCCGGTCAACCCCGCCGATGTGCAGCGCGTGGTAAGGGATACGGTCAAGACGTTCGGTGGCATCGACATATTGATCACCGCGGCAGGGGTAAACAAGGTGAATACGATCGTCGACCAGCCTGTTGAGCAGTGGCAGGAGATCATGGACGTGAACGTGAAAGGCACATGGCTCTTCTGTAAGGAGGCGGGTAAGGTAATGATCGAACAGGGCAGAGGCGGTAAGGCTGTCCTCGTCTCCTCCACCCGCGGCCTGCTCGGTATGGCCCGCTACGGGGCCTACAGCCCATCGAAGGCTGCCGTTAACCTGATAACGAAATCGCTCGGCTGCGAATGGGGTCCGCACAAGATCAATGTGAATGCGATCGCGCCGACGGTGTTCAGGACAGAACTGACCCAGTGGATGTTCGATGACCAGGCGGCTTACAAGACTTTCCTCGCCCGCATTCCCATCGGCAGACTGGGCGAGCCCGAGGATTTTATTGGCACCGTGATATTCTTGTCATCGAAGGCGTCTGACTTCATGACCGGGTCGATCGTCTATGTCGACGGCGGCTATACTGCGGGGTAGAGCGTTATGACAACCACAAAACAAGATCGTATCGCCATCATTGGCGCGGGCTTGATGGGGCACGGGATAGCACAGATATTTGCCGTTCATGGGTTCCAGGTCTCGTTGCTTGATGTGAGTGAGGAGTTCCTGGCAAAGGCGATTGAGAACGTCAGGGCCAATCTCACCTTGCTGGCAAAAAATGGCATCGGGAAGAGAGAAGATATTGAAGGCGCTGTCGCAAGGATAAAGACTACCCGGGATCTGAGAGAAGCTGTCTCAGGTGCCCGGTTTGTGGTTGAGGCCGTGGCGGAACAGCTGGAACTCAAGCAGAAACTTTTCCAGGAGATGGACGAAATCTGCTCACAGGACGCCATCCTGGCCACCAACACCTCGGTGATCAGCATAACGGAGATCGCGGCCAGGGCCAAAGGCAGGAAGCGGATCGTGGGCACCCATTTCTGGAATCCTCCCTACCTCATCCCATTGGTCGAGGTGGTGCCCGGTGATGACACATCGCACGAGACCGTGGACCTGACCTATGACCTGTTGAAGTCGGTAGGGAAACACCCCGTCAAGGTGAAGAAAGATGTGCCCGGTTTCGTGGGCAACAGGCTGCAGCACGCGCTCTGGCGCGAGGCGATCTCTATTGTTGATCAGGGCATTGCAGACGCTGCAACCGTAGACGAGGTCATAAGAAATAGTTTCGGGATCAGGCTGCCCGTGCTCGGTCCCCTGGAGACTGCCGATATGGTGGGCCTCGATCTGACACTGCAGATCCATAATTATATTCTCAAACATATTGAGCGGTCTACAGAGCCTGCGCCCATACTGAAGCAGAAAGTGGAGAAAGGCGAACTTGGCTTTAAGACCGGCCGGGGATTCCAGGAATGGGATCAGGAAAGCATACAGCGAAGCAGAAGCCAACTCCTGGAGTATTTGATTAAGTGGAATAGGGAGCACGCTAAAGAATAGGGTCACGGGTCACGGAAGACCGATGGACGTCCGCCTTCGGCTAGGACGCCCGTCCGCTGCGGCGGACTCGGACGATGGACGAGAAGACAAATAGCCAGGTAGATATAGCTGAACCAAATAGACTGGACCAGAGAAACCAGATAGACTAAATAGACCAGATAGACGTTTTCCTGTTGAGGAGGAACATCATGAATAAACCACTTTGGAGCCCATCCGCAGAGAGAATCAAGAACGCGAATATGACGAAGTTCATAGAGTTCGTAAACAAGCGATACAACAAACAGTTCACCAACTACTTCGATCTCTATGATTGGTCAGTCGCGAATATTACAGATTTGTGGGCGAGCGTGTGGGACTTTCTGGACATCAAAGCATCGAGAAAGTACGACAAGGTGGTGGATGATCTGAATAAGTTCCCCGGAGCACAGTGGTTTGTCGGTGCGGAATTGAATTTTGCGGAAAACCTCCTCAGGTACAGGGATAAGAAGACTGCCTTTGTCTTCAAGTGCGAAACAAAGCCGTCGAAAAGTATCACCTATGAAGAGCTCTATAGAATTGTTGCCCGCCTCGCAGGCTCTTTGCGGGCGCAGCACATAACCAAAAAAGACCGCGTCGCTGCCTATATGCCGAACATGACCGAGACGGCGATCGCCATGCTGGCCACCACAAGCATCGGGGCCACCTGGGCGTCCTGCGGCTCTGAACTGGGCATGCAGGCGGTCATCGACCGCTTCAGCCAGATCGCACCGAAGGTGCTCTTTGCCGTTGACGGCTATCTTTATAAAAACAAGCCGTTCCCCATGCTCCCCGATGTTAAGGCGGTGGTGGAGGCGGTCCCTTCCATAGAAAAAGTCGTCATTGTTCCCTACGTGAACGAACATCCGGACGTAAGCGGCATACGCAACGCAGTGCTTTACCAGGATTTCCTCTCAAAAGACGAGGAGATCGTCTTCGAGCAGGTGCCTGCGAACCACCCCGTTTACATCATGTTCTCTTCAGGCACTACGGGCAAGCCCAAATGCATGGTCCAGAGTGTCGGCGGCATACTCCTCAACCAGTTGAAGGAGCTTGTGCTCCAGTCCGATCTGAAGCGAGAGGATACGATCACCTACATGACCGCACCCAGCTGGATGATGTGGAACTGGCTGATCGCAGCCCTCGGCGTGGGCTCCAAAATCGTCCTCTTCGACGGCAACCCCGGATATCCTGACCTGGGGACCATGTGGAAGCTGGTGGACGAGGAAAAGATCACCTTCTTCGGGACAAGCGCAACGTACATCAATCTCCTCAAGAGCCAGGGATTCAAGCCGAAAGACCTGTTCAAGCTCGACTCGCTGAAGGCGATCGGCCAGACCGGTTCTCCCCTTTCCGTCGAGGGATTCGAATTCGTTTACGAGTCTATCAAAACGGATGTCCATTTTAATTCTCTCGCGGGCGGCACGGATATCAACGGTTGTTTTGCTATCGGCTCTCCGACGCTTCCGGTATACGCCGGGCAACTGCAGGCTCCCGGACTCGCCATGAAGATAAAAGCGTACGACGAGAAGGGGAATCCCATCTACGACAAGCAGGGAGAGCTTGTCTGTGAGGCCCCTGCCCCTTCCATGCCCCTCTATTTCTGGAACGATCCCGACTACACGAAATATAGGGACGCCTATTTCACCGTCTACCCGAATATATGGCGCCACGGCGATTATGTGACGTTCTACAGCGATACCCGCGGGGTCACCTTCTTCGGCCGTTCGGACGCCATACTGAAACCATCGGGTGTGCGTATAGGCACAGCGGAAATCTACAACATCGTCGAAAAATTTGACGAAGTGGCTGACAGTGTGGCCATAGGGCAGAACTGGGAAGGCGATCAGCGCGTGCTTCTCTTTGTAAAGCTTGCTCCGGGCGCGGCCCTTACCGACGATCTGAAGAAGACGATGAAGAATGCGCTCAGAGACAAAGCATCTCCGCGCCATGTCCCTGCTCTTATCCTCGACGTACCCGATATACCGTATACGTTCAATGCGAAAAAGGTGGAGAGCGCGATCACCAATATCATCAATGGCAGGCCCGTCACCAACAGAGACGCGTTGATTAACCCTGAGTCACTCGACTATTTTGAAAAGATATTGCCTGAAGTGCAGAAGTGATGAAGGTCCCCATGAAAATCATTGCATTCAACGGGAGCCCGAGGAAGAACTGGAATACGGCAATGCTGCTTGAAAAAGCGCTTGAAGGAGCTGCGTCGGAAGGAGCAGAAACAGAGC
The DNA here is from genome assembly GCA_017881765.1 of Syntrophobacterales bacterium. Lineage (GTDB taxonomy): Bacteria > Desulfobacterota > Syntrophorhabdia > Syntrophorhabdales > WCHB1-27 > JADGQN01. The sequence continues at coordinate 6,696 of JADGQN010000113.1, forward strand.
TGATTCATCTCTATGATCTGAATTATAAAGGATGCATAAGCTGCTTTGCGTGCAAGACCAAGGACGGCAAAAGTTATGGCAGGTGTGCGGTCAAGGATGAGTTAACCCCGGTGCTGAAAAGGGCCGGAGAAGCCGACAGCATCGTCTTCGGCTCCCCGATCTATTTCGGAACGGCTACGGGGCACTCAAGGTCATTTATGGAGCGTTTACTCTTTCCGTATTCGACTTACACCGAGCCCCCGGGAACCCTCTTCTCCAGAAAGATCCACACGGGCTTTATTTACACGATGAACGTTTCCGAAGAAATGATGAGGGAACGCGGCTTCGATCGGCAGATCGCCATAACTGAAGAGACGCTCACGAGAATATTCAAAGCACCCTCAGAGACCTTTTACAGTTTTGATACGTATCAGTTTGAGGACTACTCAAAAGTATTTGCGATCCGCTTCAATCCGGAGAAAAAGGCAAAGAGAAGGGCGGAAGTATTTCCGCGTGATTGTGAAAAGGCCTTTGAAATGGGCGCCAGATTTGCCCGGGCCCGCGGATAAGTGAAAATTATTTTCTTTGCTCCGATGATGAGAACCTTCCTCTCGTGGTCCAGCCCTCCGTCGGCCATAATCCCAAAGACATTGCCAACCGGTTAGATGAGACGTTTTATTTGCCTAAAATTGAGATAAACAGGTATTATGGAACGTATGATGAACAACGCGTTGAGGGGAGCGCTCCTGTCAGGTCTGGTGTTTCCTGGCTTGGGTCAGATTAAGCTAAAACATCTTCGGCGTGGCATTGTTTTGATGCTTATGGTGCTGGTGGGTTTTGCGGTGATTGTAGCCAAAGCGGTGCAACAAGCCCTTACCCTCCTTAGGAGTATTGATTTGAACGGGGGATCGGTTGATATCGAGGCAATCGTCAATGCAGCTACCCTGGCATCCACCGATTCCAGCAGCATCATATCCACCATCGCCTGGTTATGGGTCGGTGCGTTCTGGATTATTGGGGCTCTTGACGCGTATAGAATTGGAAAGGGAAGGGACAAAAATCAAAAAAGCGCCCATCATGTAAATGCAAGCCGGTAGGATAAGGTGTTGAAAAGCCAGTTCTCAACGAAGCATGTTGAGGCTGGCTTTTCTTTTTGTCTGAAAATGAGTAGCCGATCTTTTTCCTGCTTTCCCTCCCCTGTGGCAGTATGAATAGAAACCATATGACTTCCTGGCAAGAACGAGGTTTTATCCTGTATGTACCGCTACTTGACAGGGTAGTTGCAGCGTTTTATCTTATAAGGATGAGGTGTTGAAGACATTTAGCCCTACGAAGAGGCACATTCGATAACATGGCAAATGACGCAGCACAGGATCATCTCCGACTCCAACCCGAGGGTGCCCGCACCTGTCGACAACATCCAGGTAAACTTCTGCAAAAACCCGCAATGTACCAATTTTGGCGTTCCGGCGAGCATGGAAAAACAGCCCTATGGACGTGAGAGCAACGAGCGAGGTCGGGATTCCTACACGATCGGTACGGCCCATCGAATCAAAGTCCCTGCTCTCATCTGCAGTTATTGTGGTCAGACCCCGCCCATCAAGAGCAATCTTGGTATCTACGAGGAACTTTCACGTTTCAACCAATACCTGCTGCCGGCCGCAATCCCTTCATGTTCCAATACATCCTGTAGTAACCATACGATTCCCATGGACACCCCGGGTGCCTATCAGCATTTCGGTAAAACAAAGTCTGGCAACCGGCGCATGCGCTGCAAGGCATGCGGACACGCATTTTCCCTGGGCTCAGTCACCCTTAAACAGAAGAAACCCCACAAGAACGCGACCGTTTTTCGCCTGCTCGTGAACAAGGTACCGTTTAAGCGGATCTGCGATGTGGCGGGCATATCGATGCCTACCCTGTACGACAAGATCCAGTTTCTCCACAGGCAGTGCCTTGCTTTTGTGTCAGGCCGAGAAAGGGTTTTGCCGGAGAAAAACTTTCGCCGTCTGTACATCGGTGTTGACCGTCAGGACTACATCGTCAACTGGACGGATGCTTCCGATAAACGGAACGTCCATCTTTACACCGTGGGTAGCGCCGACAACACAACCGGGTACGTATTTGGCCTGCACCTTAACTTCGATCCGTCCTTGCAGCCGGCGGAGGTCGAGAAGCTGGCGATCGCGACCGGTGAGTATCTTGTAACAAAACCGTTCAGGCGATATGCCCGGCTCTGGCTCAAAGATGATTACGAACAGGCCGTCGCACAAAGTCTGCAGCGGCAACGGCCCATCTTGCCGGGCACAGCGCTTGAAGCCGAGGTCCAGGCAAGGTACGCCGAAGCGTCGGGCCGGAGCGACATCGAGTCTCTGGACAGGGTCGACGAGGACGTGAGATTTCCATTGAAGGGCGGTGTACAGGTGCACGCCGAGTACACCCTGTACGGCCACTTCTTTTTCCTTAGAAGGCTATTCGAAAATGTAGAGACGGTTCGATTTTTTCTCGACCAGGATTCCGGTATGCGAGGAGCTTGTTTATCGGCATTCGTTGACCGGATCAGAGAGCATCGGTGCGATGCGTTTTATGTCAGTATCAACGCAGACCTGACCATCGACGAAAAACGCCAGCTGGTCGGCGAGAATAAACGCCGGATGGCAGCGTTAAAAGAAGTACACCCGGGTTTTTCCGAGAACCAGATCAAGCTGAAGATCATCAAAAACGAAATGGGACGGGCCAGGTCCATTGGAAAATGGCAGGACCGCTGGGTCAGGCATCCGTTCCCCAATATGGGGGAACCGGAAAAGGCCATGTGCTACTTAACCGACGTACACGGTTATGACGAGGACCACGTTGCGTGGCTCTATAACAAGGCCAGTCTGCACGGCATCGATCGGTTCTTCATGCAGGTGAGAAGAAGACTATCTTTACTGGAGAGGCCGATCTCCTCCGCCAGCAGCGCGGGAAGGAAGTGGCATGGATACAACCCCTACCGACCGGTGATGATAGGGAAGTTGCTCGACATCTTCAGGGTATTTTACAATTACGTCGAGACCGGAAAAGATGGGCAGACGCCTGCGATGCGGCTTGGGCTGGCGAAGGGGAAGGTGGACGTGGAAGATATTATTTACTACCAATAATTTGGTACTTGCCGCGTCAGATTTCATTGAAGCTTGGATGGAATGCGAAAGCCTGGGTGAGGTCCTCCTTTGACGTGTTTTTTTGCGTCAGAACCAGCAGCATAACAATCTTCCCCAACCTTAAAGTGGCAATGCGCATGGAGGGGACGTTACTAAACGACCCACATTTATGAAAGCGATGATAGGAGTCAGCCCTCCTGTTTCTGGGCCTCGGTCGTGCTACTTCATTTTGCCGAACACCATACATAAGTCTGACTAAAACAACAGAATCTTAATGGATAACCGTGAGCCCTGATGTTCGCCAGAAAATTGGTAACATTTTGTGCGCTGTGGTTTGCGACACAGGCAAGTTCCCCCGATCTGGAAAATTTGGAAAAAGTAATATACCCCTGAGAAGAATGATTCATAAAAAACGGAGATGAGGTGAACTATGGAACAAACTGATAGAGATCGTAGATTCAAAAAGTTTTACGAAGTGAGTAGACAGACCATTATTGATCTTGCCCCCAGAGCAACCCAGCAAAGTAATCCAATTGCTCCTGTGCAAGATCACGAAAGTGCTTCTGGTCCTCGGTCGTGGTTGGCAATGATGAGAGCACGGCTTTTGCGTGTTCTTGGATAGCTTCTCCTAACACTCCACGTTCGGGAAAGTTTTCTATCACTGCACTGACTATAATACGCAACGCAACAACCTGAGCTGCTACACTTTCAAATCTTTCTTCATTGGCCATTGCCTTCTGTTTATAAGCTCTCGCTCGTTTGTAGAACCAAGGAACATATCTTGCCAGTAAAAAAGACCCTCAATCCCATGCTGGGCTGAGGGTCTTTAATTTTAGTTTCAACACCTTATCCTACCGGCTTGCGTCGATTGGTGGGCGCTTTCTTTAAGGATTCAAAGCCGAACCGATACATACTCCACGTGTGCAAATCGCAAAAAACGTAAGAATATCTTACAGAAACAATTTGTGAAGATTTCTGCCGGTTTATTAAATAATTTCATGGCCTTATAATCAGGGACCTGGCTCCTGGCCGCCCGCGAGATGTCGGACATCTTTACAAATTCACGGTTTTGTTGAATCTTGAGATTTCCCACTTTTATCCAAAGAACTAGTAATTTTAAACAGTTATAAAATAAGGGATTTTCGGCACGCAAATTGAAGTATAACAAGCGGAGCACCCCATCCGTGAAAAGTTTGGATATGAAGAGAGTAGTCGCGGCGCTGAAGGAAATAGGCGAAAGGGGCTCCATGAAAGGCCGGTTAGGTTTTAAGCCCTCGTGCCTACAAGAAATAAACCTGTGACCGATTGTTTTTCGTGACCACGAGGCGTTAAGATAAGAAACAGAGTAAAAGGGTTTTCTGAGCAGAGAAAATAGGCGGGAGATA
>JADGQN010000114.1 GCA_017881765.1 Syntrophobacterales bacterium
AAGGAAATTGGGATTTGGGATTTGTGGCGATTGCCGGTCCGGGTCACTTTGCATTTGCCTATTGAGAAAAGAAGGGCCAGGACATATACTGCACCTATACTGGGAAAGGAGACTTCTTTAGAACAGCCCCCGTCATTGCCGGTCGGAATGCCTATGACAAATCACGCAGCTCTTGCCCGGGAAATCTTTTCCGCCGCCCTTGCGGCGGTCGATCCGTTTACAGCCGTCGAGTCCGAGCTTGAACAGGTGCGCACGTTTTTCCGGGTTGGCGACTTCACGAGACTTCTCGTCACGGGCTTCGGCAAAGCCTCGTGGCGCATGGCGGCGGCGTGCGAGCATCTTCTCAGTGATCTAATCACCGACGGCATTATCGTCACAAAGTACGGCCATGCAAGCGCTTCGGACCGGCTCGCAAAGATCGCTACTTACGAAGCAGGCCACCCCGTGCCGGATGAAAACGGCGTGACCGCTACCCGGGCCATTGTCGATTTGGCCAGAGGCGCTGACGAAAGGACGCTCATACTCTGCCTCATCTCGGGAGGTGGCTCTGCCTTGCTTGTTGCGCCGCGTGAAGGTATCACCCTCGGAGACAAACAAGGGCTAACGGATCTGCTCCTTAAATCGGGGGCAACGATAAACGAATTGAACGCCGTACGAAAGCATCTTTCCATGGTAAAGGGCGGGAGGCTGGCCCAGATCGCGCACCCGGCCTCCATTATTTCCCTGATCGTCTCTGATGTAATCGGCGACTCGCTTGACGTGATCGCATCCGGCCCCACGGCACCGGACATGTCCACTTTCAGCGAAGCGCGTGCCGTCCTTGAAAAATACAGGCTTACGCATCGGGTACCCAACGCAATCCTCTCGATGCTTGAACAAGGCAGCCGGGGAGAAATCACAGAGACCCCGAAGCAAGGAGATGACATCTTTGAGAACGTGCAGAACATTATTGTTGCGAGCAACAGCACGGCACTGGCTGCCGCGAAGGCAAAGGCTGAGGAACTGGGATTTCATACCTCCATATTCTCCTCGACCCTCCAGGGGGAAGCGCGTGAAGTAGCGCGATCACTGGCCCATCACATTCTCGCCGCAAACCTCACCCGCCCCGCATGCGTGCTCTCCGGCGGAGAAACGACGGTTACGGTGCGGGGTACCGGCGTGGGAGGGCGGAATACAGAGCTTGCACTTGCTTTTGCGCTGGAGATCGATGGGGTCGATGGGGTCACGCTACTGGCGGCAGGAACGGACGGAACTGACGGCCCGACTGATGCTGCCGGAGCGGTTGTGGATGGTCGCACGATCACTCGTGCGAAAAGCATGCAGCTTGATGCGCCGGCCTACTTGAATAATAACGACTCCTATGCTTTCTTCCGGAAGACAAACGATCTTCTGGTGACAGGGCCAACAGGAACCAACGTTATGGATATCCAGATTATCTTCGCTGAGTAACACCAGGTTGCCTTCATCGATTCCGAATAAACTACCCCGCCGCAAGCAGCGGGATATTGTACGTCATGCCGGACTTGATCCGGCATCCAGTCCGGTTCCTGGATTCCGGCGTCCGGCGGAATGACGGCGCACGGGACGACGGTACGAATCGTTTTAGGCGGGTACCCGCAACCCGCCAAACACTTCATTCGCGGGTGGCAGGGAGTCGTGCCGACGCAACACCCACTCACGTGGGTATCCGGAAGCTATATGAATGAAGGCAACTTGGTATCAGTCTTGTGATTCACGCGGAAGTAACGGCTGTATAAGCTTGAAGGGGAGGTTGAAAATCCTCTTCACCGTGTCCAGCAGACCAGCGCCGACGGCTGATGGAGAGAAAGGGATCACCTCCGGATCATCGAGATCGCCGGTAACCCTGACAGGAATGGCAACAAGCCTTCCAGACAGGATATAACGGACCAAAGGGATGAAGTTGATAATCCGGTCTATGGTTCTAAATGGGACAACCAAAACCACGGCATCAATCCTCCTGTTAAACAGGTCTATCTCTCCATTAAACACGAGATTCGCCGCAGCAGCGTCCACAAGAGCCTCTTTAATGGTGACCTTGCCGTCATGCAGGTTTCCACTGGTTTTTATGGTGTAGTACGAAAATCCTTCCTTTCTCATGTCGGGAATCTTAAGAATCCCCAAGGGGCTGAGGACCTGGAAGATTTTTGCCAGAAGCGCATATTTATCGATGCGGCCGTTCTTGGCCTCGAATTCCATGGTGCCCTTCAGCGAGCCGGCCAATGCTTCGGCTTTTCCTTTCCCCGACACGTCCCCTTTGAAGGAAAAACGGCCGCTGACATCTTTGTTATCCGATAAGCAGATGAGCGTGGCGTGCAGGTCCTGATTCGTTGCTCCCGGCCTACTGCTGAGTTCCAGCTCCTTCGGAGAGATCACCAGAAGTCCCGGGGTGTCGATACCGCAAAGACCGGCCTTCGTGAGTTCTACGCTTATCCTTTCGGGCCCAAAAGTGATATTTGCGCGCACGGGACGCCATGTGAACTGGCCGTATTTCACGTACTCTGACTCGACCCTTAGAATCCCTTTCAGGGGCAGGTCCCAGAAAGCCTCGCCTTCTTTCTTGCGGCGCACCTTATCCATGACCTGGTCCAGATCGAAACCATTCGTGAAGAGATCCATATCGAACACAAATCCATCAAGAAGAAAGTCCACCTTTCCTTTTGCCCTCAGGTTGTGCCCGAGGGCAAGGAGGTTCGAGTCTATCGTGAAGAGGTTATCCTGTGCATTAAGAGAAAACGTTGTAATCTGCACGGGGCCTTCATCCCTCCAAGGATAATTCAGACCAGCCCCCTGGAGCGCCCCGTGAGCCACGGAGTTGAATGGTTGATCAAGAGCGATGCGAGTTGACAGATTCCCCTTTATCCAACCCGTAAGAAATTTGTTTTCTTCTAATAGTTCGTCCAGGGTCGCTCCAATCAGGGTTCCGTTAAAGGTGAGGTCGAACTCCCTTCCCTTCCGATGGAAAGAGATATTGGCGTCCGATTTTGCATCGCGGATGACCAGCTGCTTGATCGTTAGTTCCTTGCCCTCAGATAAAACATCAACAGTGACCTCAGGGCCATTCTTCACGCCTAAATTTCCCGAGAACGATGTCTTGCCGCTCTTTTCCCAGAGTAGATGCGACCGAGACAGAGAGAAGGGCGACCGAATTTTGAGCTCGTGCGGCAGATCAATGGAATCAGACAGTCGCAGAACAGACTCCTTCCCAATTTCTCCCTCTAACGACACATCTGCCCGGTCAAGCCCTTTGAGATAATGGTTCAGCGCACCCGAAATCGTCAGTGATGAATCAAGGATGTGAGTCTCGACAGATGAAAGAGAAAGCTGATCCGGTCCGGCTTCGAAGTTCCCTCTTTTCACTTGGATTGTTCCCGGGAACTGCTGCGCGGCCAGTGCAACATTTTCCACGTGCCCTTTTACCCGAAACTGCCAGCTCGCCGGTTGGAAGAGCGGACCCTCTGCGCGCAGGGCATCGAGATTGATAATGCCTTCGGCGGAGCCGAATTTCTCGAGCTCGCTCTTCACCGATTCAAACGACAAAAGCCACGGGTATATCTCATCAAGGACGATTGTACCTGCAGCGGAGGTGATTCCCAGGTGAGGCTCCTTCTCGAGGCTTAGCTGAGCGGAAAGCTGAGAAAAAGAGGACTTTCCCGCCTTCCCCGATAGATCCTCTACCTTAATTGTTGCCGTGGGCTCATCGTATGAGAACTTTCCACCGATCTCCAGGGGATAGGGGAACCTCTGATAAAGTGCATGTAGACTGAAGGCTTGAACGTCGACGCTCACCTGGACTCCCCTTGCGCGCTGATCCAGAACCAATCTTCCTGACGCGTCTCCCCGAACTTCTTTGATGAGCTCCAGCTCTTTCAGGAATGGTTGATCCTGCACCAAACTTTTAAGGTAGAACGGGATCTCGGCAACATCAGCTCTGACAACGATGTCGAGGTGAAATGGCACAGGCTCGCCTTTTAAGTCGACCCTCAATTGCCCCTTTGTTCCTCGTGCATGCCCGAGCCGGGCCTCGATATTATTCCCTTCGAGGATACCGTGCGAAATGACGGCATTTCCTTTGACGTCTTCCAGGTCGAGGCGGTCCTCCGGAAGAAGAATGTTTCCTCCGGTGATGCTGCCCCGAATGACAATGTTCTCTTCTTTTGTCAGATCATGGATCGTCCTTCCGCGGGACGTGAGGTTCAGCTCCGGCACTCTGCCTTTTTTCAGGATTTCAAAGAGTGACTGCACAAACGGTATTCGGCCGGCCAAAAACAGAGCCGTTCTGCGTACCGATTCCACGTCCACTTCGCTCGACTGGAGTTCCAGGCTGGTTTCGGATGAAACCGGGTCAGCGCTGAGAATGCCTGACATGGCCAGTTGAGGGTAAACGCTGTTCAGTTCGGTGAGGGAGATTTCGGTTGTATCGCCCTGCTGGTGCAGCGTTCCCTTCAGGCTCATCTTTTTTATGGTCAGGGTTTGCTGACCCTTCCGCAAAGTTGCGCTGGGCACGTCACTCTGGAATTCCGCGTGAATAAGCTTCACTCCCTCAGCCCCAAAGCTGAGGCGCAGGTTTACTTCTGAGTCTTCGATGCGAGGCTCCAGGAGCGGAAAAAGGTTCTGAGCAATCAGATCGGGCCTGAGTTGAGTCACCTGGAGACGCCCTTCACCTTCAAAGTCGCCGGGCTTCAACCATCCGGCAAGGGAAGCATCCTTCCAGACGTTCGAGTTGCAGACAATTTCAATCCTGAGTCGTTTCCCACGAAGACTCATACGGGCATCGATGTCACGGAACCAGAAAGTAGCCTTGTTCTGTTTGAGGAGCGTAAGTCTTCCTCTTTCGATTGAGACAGCAAGGCCGGGCGCTTGGGACGCGACCTTCGCCACAACAGACGCCAGTCCGTCGTCAATCGCCTTCAATGAGGACCGTTTTGCCCCCTCACCTTTCTCGACGTGCTCCGGCAGGCTCATCTTAACGTCGGCACCTTCAACGGTAAGCCGTGCAATCCGAACCTTTCCCCGGAGGAGCGTCTTAATCTCCGGGTAGATCGACAGAGAATCGAACGTTCCCGAGGTTGTTTCGGGGATCAATATACTTCCCGTTCGGAGCGTGATGGAAGGGCGCGGAAAGAAATGCAGATCGATGTCCCGGGCGTCTAATCTACCTCCTATTGCCTGAGAGATATCGGCGACGACCCTCTGCTTAGCCGGCTCCAGATTGATCAGGAGAAGCGCGAGAAGAACAAAAATGACCAGGAGAGCAAGTACCGTTCCCGAGGCTGCTAAGGTCCAGAGAATCGGCTTTATGTATTTCCTCATCGACGCCTCGGACTCTCTCTTAAGTGGCTGAGCGGTTGACTAGTTGATTGGTTGACTCATTGATTAACCAATCAACTAGTAATCTGCGGCGGCGGTACGGTTTCCGCTACTTTTCGGCCGAAGATGAGATACCCGGTATGGGCCACCATGCGATCATCGGGTCGCAGCCGATCCGCCACGGTCTTATACTTCCTGAGGAGGATCTCCAGCACTTCCAGATCTCCGAAAAGCGGCTGCAGCGCGCGGAGCGCTTCTGAAACCTGGTTTGTCGTCGGCACAATGATGCCAAGGCTCCCGCTCGCCTTAAGAGACGCCCAAACCTTTTCCATGACAGTCCACGGCTCACGAACATCTATAAATGCCGCGTCGAATCCCGCGCCCTCGTGTTGCGATATGTCGGCGAGCCTCAGGTCGACGTTGCACATGTCTGTAAATCTTTCCATGTTCTTCCGGGCATTCTTGTAATGCCTCTCCTCCTTCTCCAGAGAGACGACCATGCCCGCCGACCCGACAGCGCGCGAGAAGAGCACGGTCAGGGCACCGCTGCCTGTACCCACCTCGATCACTCTGTCGCCATGCTTCAGGCTCAATTTGAAACATATATAGCAGGCGTCTTTCGGATAGACGATCTGGGTTTCCCTGCGCAGACCGTACATGATAAGGTCCTCAACTGTCGGCTCGAATATCTCGTACTGCCCTTGCCTGATCCCGTAGGGAAGACCGACGAGAGACGAGAAATCAAGGGTACCTCTCTTGCTGTGAAAATTCTTCTTCGGCTCCAGCTTTTTCAGGTACCTGTTGCCATCATGCACGATAAGTATGAGATCATTTTCCTTCATTAGAGCCATGGTGTAGAACCTCTATGGAGCACTGAGTTACTCTAGTATACGCCACCAGCTTTGTCAAAGTGAAGGGCGGGCGGGTGTCCCATGAAAAATTTACACGTGTACCTCTGTGGAAATCTATCGCGCGAGCACAGCGAGCCGGGTACCGCTTGCGGGTGTGGGAGGCTCCGGCGGCTTTGCCGGTGGAGGGGGCGACGCGAGCCCCATGGATAGATTTACACGCGTAACTCTGTGGAAATCTATCGCGCGAGCACGGCGAGCGAGAGGGGGAGGCTCCAGCGGCTTTGCCGGTGGAGGGGGCGACGCGAGCCCCATTGATAGACAGCGGGTATAGGTTTAAACTTATGAACAGATGGCGGACGAAAATTCTATCTACAATCTGTTGGGGGACCTTTCAGATTTTGTGAAAGATCGCCGGATATCGCTCAAGGATGGGCTCGAGCAAGTCCCTCTCAAACAAGCCCCTGATAACGAAGGGCTCACGGACGAGTATTTCTCGTTTGACGAGGCGATGAGAGATATACAGAAGATAGAGCAGGATAAGCAGAGGGTCGCCCAGATCAGGCTGGAACAAAAGGCGGTTACGGACGAGCGCGGTGAAGAAAGAAAGCTCGCAGAGGCCCTGAGCGAAGAATACCGGCTCAACGTTACAAACCTGCCCGAGTATATGGAGGGCTGCGTCGAGGACGCCAATCCGGTCACGATGCAAAAGTTGCGGGAAGGCGAGTACTCTGTTCAGAAGGCGCTTGACCTCCACGGGCTCCGGGCGGATGAAGCCTACGAGATGTTTCAGAACTTCATCAAAGATTCCATACGCTCGAATATTCGGTGCGTCAAAATCATTCATGGCCGGGGGCTGAAATCGAAACAGGAACCTGTCTTGAAGGGACGACTCAAAGAATGGATACTCCGGGCTATGCACCGGAAGTGGGTGATTGCCTTCGCAAGCTCGAACATGCGGGATGGGGGTCCGGGGGCCACAAACATCCTTCTCCGTCAACAACCCAAAAAACAAAAGCTGCGTATCATCGGGTAAAAACAGATGAAGTGATGTTACGAGTTGCGAGTTAAGCGCCGGGCGCTCCTTTTTTTGAACCCGTAACGCGTAACTCGTAACAACGGCTTAAGGAGATGACCTTTGGACGCAGCCCCTTCGCGAAACCATAGATTTCACTTTAAATTACCCGGCCCATCTGATATAAGAGAGAAAGGAGAAGACTATGGCGCGACTGGGCATACTCGGATTGGGAAATATGGGCGAAGCAATCGTGGGTGCACTCCTGGGGTCGGGATTCGATCGCAAGAATCTTCTGGCCTTCGAGCTCAAGAAAGACCGCGCTGAGGCCATGGCAAAGCGCTATCGCATCAGCATTGCTGCGAGCGCAAAAGACCTGGTGCAGAAGGCAAAGTACGTACTGATCGCCGTGAAGCCTCAGGACGCAAAGGCGCTCCTGGCTGACATTGCGCCCGCATTCGATAAGGACAAACTGGTAATTTCCATAATGGCCGGCATGACCACATCAACCATCCTGTCGATGGTGCAACGGCCTGTCAAGGTCATCAGGGTCATGCCCAACATCTGCGTCAAAGTCGCTGAAGGGGCCCTGGGCATGAGTTCCAACGACCTTGTCTCGGGAGGAGAGCTGGATGAAACGAAAAAGATGCTCTCGCCTCTCGGCCGTATTGTTGAGGTACGGGAAGACCTGATGGATGCCGTAACAGCACTGAGCGGGAGTGGACCTGCCTTCCTCCTGGCCTTTCTCGAAGCGATGATCGATGGGGGTGTAAACGTAGGCCTTCCCAGAGACAAGGCAAGTATCCTTGCCGTACAGACCATCAAAGGCACCATCGCAACGCTGGAGGCGGAGAAGCTCCACCCCACCGTAATGAAAGAGATGGTTACCTCCCCCGGAGGCACAACTATTGCCGGCCTCACGCACCTCGAGGAAAGAGGGTTCAAGGGGAATCTCATCAAGGCAATAGAGCAGGCAAGAAATCGAGCCAAGGAGTTGTCGGCTTGATGCAAAATGAGCAGGAAAGCAAACGGCTGCAGATGGTGGAAACCCAGATCAGGGATCGCGGTATAAAAGACCGCCGGGTGCTCGAAGCTTTCCGGAAGGTTCCGCGCCACCTCTTTCTGGATGAAGCCCTCCGGCCTCAAGCTTACGAGGATCATCCGCTGCCCATCGGCGAGAAGCAGACGATATCGCAACCCTATATCGTTGCTCTCATGACTGAAGCGCTCCGCCTGACGGGACATGAAAAGGTGCTCGAGATCGGCACCGGCTCAGGCTACCAGACGGGGATACTTGCGCAGATGGCAGAGCAGGTATACTCGATCGAGCGGATTCCTTCACTGGCAAAAAGGGCGCGTAAACTCCTCGACGACCTGAAGTACACGAACGTCATTATAAACATCGGCGACGGAACGCAAGGATGGAAAGAATACAGCCCTTATGGTGGCATTATCGTTACCGCAGCCGCACCGGAGGCTCCCGATCCCTTGCTCCAGCAACTGGAGACGGGCGGGCGGCTGGTAATCCCTATTGGCGATGAATTTCAGCAGGATCTCGTGGTCTACGTGAAGGAAGGCGAGGATAGATATCGCGAGGAAAACTACGGCGGGGTCAGGTTTGTCAAGCTGATAGGCAAGCACGGATGGAAAGATTAACCGAAGAAGATCAGCCGGCGGAATGCTTTGAAGTCGAGGACTTTGAGGCCGAAAAACTCTACCTCCGAGATTTGCGCAAACTATCCACGATGAGCGAGGAAGAGGAGAAGGAACTAGCCGCGAGAATTTCACGGGGAGACCATGATGCCCGCCGGAAGATGATCGAGTCGAACCTCAGGCTGGTAGTCAAGATCGCAAGGAAGTATGCAAGCGCCGGTGTCTCCGTGCTCGATCTCATTGAAGAGGGCAACATAGGCCTGATCCGGGCGGTTGAGAAATTCGACCTTTCAAGGAACTGCCGGTTCTCCACCTATGCGACGTGGTGGATAAGACAATCCATCGAGCGAGCCCTCCTCAACTATTCACGCATAGTCAGGCTTCCGGTACACGTCTCCTCCCGTTTGCGTAAGATATCGAGGGTCATGCATGATTACATCGAGAGGGAAGGTAGAGAGCCGACCGAACAAGAGCTTGAACGCGACACGGATATCCCCGCCGGCTTCATACGAAACCTCATGTTCATCGTCACAAGGACACATTCCATTGAGGCGCTTCTTGACGAAGAAGAAAGCCTGACGATGGAGGATTTTTTGCCCGACCTCAGTGTTGGCGAACCATTGTCTGCCTTCGAGCAGACGAAAAGGATCGAATACATAGCCTCCTGGCTCGATACACTGCGCGATGACGAGAAAAGGGTGATCATTCTGAGATACGGGCTTGACGGAGCAGAGCCGCAGACTCTGGAATCGATCGGAAAGCTGGTTGGCGTGACGCGCGAACGCATACGGCAGATAGAACGTAAAGCCATCGTCAAGCTTCAGAAGATTGTTAAGAGAAATAATATTGGGAGAGAAACGATTTGAGTTTTGAGGAAGACTTCTGAGCCGATCATCCACTGACTATCTCATTCGCAAAGGTTCTGTTATTACCGGCATCACCCTGATCAGCAGGCCGCTTGGCTTCGTGAGGGAGGCGGTCCAGGCCTATCTCTTCGGGGCAACGCTTCTTGTTGATGCATTCGTCATCTCCTTCAACTTCCCGGAAATGATACAGACCCTCTTCTTCTCCGGAGCGACCAGCGCTTTTCTCATCCCCGTCTGTTCCAGATACCTGGAGGATCGTGAGGAGTTTTCGAGAATATATTCTCTTTTCATGAACGTGGCGATCATCATCACAGCCCTGGTCTCGATCGTTCTTCTCGCGGCCAGTGGGCCGGTCATGCAGCTCATCGACCCAGGCGCAACTACGGAAGGCAGGTATGTCGCGCGCTACCTTTTTATCATCATGATTCCGGTTATTCCGCTTCACGCGATGCTTTCCGTTATGAAAGCCTTTCTCAACGCCAGGGAGCACTTTGCCGCGCCTGAGCTGTCCGGTATTATCTGGAACATAATCTTTATCCTTGCTGCCCTTACGATCAGCGGCACCATCGGGATCTATAGTCTTGCCGTGGGAGTCACGCTGGGCGCCGTTGCCCAGGTGCTCCTGCAGATACCCTACTTGCGAAGCTTCGGCATCCGCTACGAAATGAGGCTCCCCCTTAATCATCCTTCACTCAACGAGGCAAAGAGGCTATTCACCGGCGCGCTCATTGCAACCTCCGTCGTTCCAATCAACAGCTTCGTCGGCAGGACCATAGCCTCTTACTTGCCGGCAGGCAATGTCGCCTCGCTCGCCTATGCATTTCGTATCTTTATTCTTCCTTTCAGTCTCTTTGCGGTTCCCATTTACACCGTGCTCTTCTCGAAGCTTTCACGACTCTTTCATGAGGAGGACTGGCAAGGGATAAATGCGCACGTAGACAGTTCACTGGTGCTTGCCTGTGTCACGCTCATTCCATCGACCATCTTTCTTTGCGCTGCCGGTGACGTGCTCGTAAGGCTGCTCTATCAACGCGGTGCTTTTACGATAGAAGGTACGCTCTTGACGTATCGCGCTCTTTCCGGGTATAGCCTCGGACTCATTTTTTACGCTTTGTCCATTTCCTTTGTTCGCATTTTTAACGCACGCCACGACATGAGAACGCCCGCCCTGGTCGGTCTCACTTCTATCGGGCTGAACGCGATACTGGCTTACCTTCTCATGAGGCCGCTCGGAAATCTGGGAATAGCCCTTGCAACGTCGATCATCTCTTTCTATAATTTTTCCGTGCTCTATGTGCTGTACAGAAGGAAAACGGGCTATCGTCCGTCCCGGAAAACGAAGGAAGAGATCGCGCGATCCTTCATCGCGGGGGCTATTGTTGCCCTTTTGCTCCTGGGCTTGCGCAAGATCATGCCTGGAAGGCCATACGCATTCTTCGCTCTCGGATGCTCCATCAC
>JADGQN010000115.1 GCA_017881765.1 Syntrophobacterales bacterium
GAGCTTCCCCGTGCCACCAGCGTAGTCGGGCGCCATCAAGGCCATTTTTTTATAGCCGAGTTTTTCATACGCGTACTTTCCGAGAGGCAACTCCATCTGTCCGTCGGCATAGGTGATCCTGAAGATATACCTGTTGGGAGGAAGCGTGACCCGCTCGGTCCCTGCCATCGCAACCACTACCATGGGTACCTTGGCCTTTTCAGCATAGCCTCTCACTGCTATTGCGGCCGCGCTGTTTGTTCCGAAGCAGAGTATCTGCACCTTATCCTTCTCCACCAGCTTTTGAGCCACCTCTACAGAAAGCTTGGGGTCCGTCTTGTTGTCATACTCAACAATCTTGATGGGCCTGCCCGCCACCTTGTAACCAATTTCCTGCAGGTACAGGTCATAGCCCTGCTTGGCGTTCATCGTGGTCTCCGACATGACCCCTGTCATTTCTACATCCATGCCGATTCTTATGGGCTCCTTGGTGGCCTGAGCACCCGCGTTCGAGGACAGCGCAAGTACGACCAGCATCACAAAAACCATGAAACAGCCAAATCCTGACGACCTACGAGTTGACATCATACCCCTCCTTTTTTGGACTGCAGTTAAGCGGCAGTCCGGATAAATCCTCTACTGACCTGGATGAGCTCTTCCGAGAACAGGCGCTTGGAGCGATCTTTACTTGGGTCGCAAAGTGAGTCCGCATCCGGCATCCAACGTGGCGCATTCCTGTAGGACATATGTACTGACCGGTATATACAACGCCGACTAAATCAGTACAAGAAGAGGCACAAATTGTCAAGTGCTTTTTTGGTGCAATAAAACACTTGACAAGCGCTATACGGGCCTATAACGTGTTATCGATTAATTGATACGCTGAGGCCCTAAACCACATCTAGCATAGGGGGTAATCATGGCTTACTATAAAGACTTGCGGGAATATGTCGGGGTGCTCCGTGCGCAGGGAATGGTCTATACGATTGAGAGAGAGATCAACAAAGACACGGAACTTCAACCCCTCGTTCGCTGGCAGTTCAGAGGCCTTCCGGAAAAAGACCGGAAACCTTTCCTGTTCCAGAACGTGACCGACATAAAGGGCAGAAAATACAATGGCTCAGTGCTCGTCGGCGCTCACGCCGCTTCCCGGCAGATTTACGCCCTCGCAATGGGATGTAAGCCGGAAGAGATAATGGCCCGTTGGACCGAAGCTCAGCTCAACCCGATAAAGCCGCGGCTCGTCTCCCAGGGCCCCTGCCAGGAAGAAGTCCACATGGGCGACACACTTCTCGATCATGGGGGTCTGGAAGAATTCCCCATTCCCATTTCCACACCTGGCTTTGATAATGCCCCTTACTTCACCGCGGCCAACTGGGTCTCGAAGGATCCGGATACGGGGACGATCAACGTAGGGAATTACCGGGGCATGGTGAAGGATAAGCTGAGGGTCGGTTGTGATTGCCGCCCACCTCAACATATGCGCCAATACTGGCAGAAGTACAAAGAGAGGGGCGTGCCCATGCCAGTGGCTGTTTTCATCGGTGCAACCCCTACCCTCGGCATGGTGGCTGTCACCAAGTTCCCCATCGGAAAGGATGAATACGAGATTGCAGGCGGGCTTGGCGGAGAACCTGTTGAACTTGTCAAATGCAAGACCGTCCCTCTTGAGGTCCCGGCAACCGCGGAGGTGATCATAGAAGGCGAAATCCCGATCGATGCCCTCGAAAGAGAGGGTTCCTTCGGTGAATATACCGGCTACATGGGCTTAGCCACCGAGAATCTCTTCATGAACGTTACGTGCATCACCCACCGGAAAAAGCCCATCTGGAACACCTTCATCAGTCAGTTTCCTCCCAGCGAGAGTAGTGTGATCAAAGGGGTGGGTACTGAAGCGGCCTACTACAAATTGCTGAAGCACGATCTGGGCATCAGCGGCCTCGTTGACGTGGGGCTTCACGGAGAGAGCGGCACTGAACAGTTCTGTGTCATAAGCTTGAAAAAACCTAATGCGGAGGATCGCACGGTACCCTGGAAAGCCCTCAATGGGGCTGTGGCCCTTGACCCGGGATATCTTAAATGGGTCATTGTCGTTGATGACGATATCGACCCGCACGACCCCCACTCGTATTTGTGGGCTCTCTGCTGGCGTGTTCAGCCGGACAAGGACATCCGCATCACTCCGGGGAAGTCCGCACATCTTGACCCTTCGGCCGTGCCCCCTGAAGAGATATCGCAGATGACTGCCTATCCCCCGACCACATCCATCCTGATCGATGCTACCCGCAAATGGGCGTATCCGCCAACATCTCTTCCCAGAAAAGAATTCATGGAGCATGCGCGGAAGATCTGGGAAGAAGAGGGGCTTCCCGCTCTCAGTCCGACGGTGCCCTGGTACGGCTATAACCTCGGTCACTGGACGCAGGAAGATCAGGAAGAGGCCGAGCTTGCGCTTAAGGGCGAGCACTACAAGACCGGCGAGAAGATTGCCCGGAAGCGAAAGAAAGTGTGATGGTTGCTGAATCATGGCCACGCTGCTGGAGGCTCAGGGCCTGTACAAATTTTTTGGTGGCCTGACCGCCATCAAAGGGGTGGATTTTCATCTCAACGAAGGGGAAATACTGGGCCTCATAGGCCCGAACGGCTCGGGCAAAACCACACTCTTTAACCTGATAGCAGGCGTCTTCAGGCCGGATAGAGGCAGTATACGTTTTGGCGGGAGAGACATCGCCGGAGCCGGTTGTGCGGATGTCTGTCAAATGGGCCTGGCCCGCACCTTCCAGATCACCAGACCTTTTCCTCTTCTTTCCGTTCTCGACAATGTAAAGCTGGGCAGGGCCTATGGCTCCAAACCGGCCAGAACATTGAGCCTTGCTGAGACCGAGGCGATCGAGATTCTCGATTTTATCGGATTGGGTACAAAACGGTCAACAGGCGCAGGTCGCCTTGGCCTGATCGACAGGAAAAGATTGGAACTCGGAAAGGCCCTCGCAACCAAGCCGAAACTGCTCCTCCTTGATGAAATCATGGCCGGCTTGAACCCCACGGAGATGGAGGCCGCTTCAAACCTGGTGATACGCATAAGGGACGCCGGAGTCAGCATAATCATTATAGAGCATATGATGAGGGCCATCCTCAAATTATCCGATCGCGTTATGGTTCTCAACACGGGAGAGAAGATCGCCGAAGGGCTACCAGGGGATGTGATCGCGGATAAGCAGGTCATCGAGGCATACCTGGGGGTGGACACGCATGATGCTCAGAGTTGAGCACGTGGATGTGCGTTATGGCGATCTTCAGGTGCTCTGGGACGTGGACCTTGAAGTAAGGCAAGGTGAAATCGTCGCCCTCGTCGGCTCCAACGGCGCAGGAAAGAGCACGCTGATAAGAACCATAGCCGGGCTGGTCAAACCAAGCGGGGGCACCATCCATTATGGCGACGCTCTGCTGAATGACAAACCGCCTCACACAATCGCAGCGTCCGGCATTTCCATGGTCCCGGAAGGGAGAAGATTGTTCCCAAAGATGACGGTGCTGCAGAACCTTGAGATGGGAGCATTTCTCAGGAAAGCACGGCCCCAAAAGGAGACGACCCTCGACTGGGTGTACGAGATTTTCCCCATCCTTCGGAAGAGATCCCACCAACCTGCCGGCCTGCTCTCCGGCGGCGAACAGCAGATGCTGGCCATAGGGAGGGCGCTGATGGGGCGGAATGATTTTCTCTTGTTGGATGAACTCTCTCTCGGGCTTTCTCCCTTGCTGGTAAAACAGATCTTCGACGTGCTCGTCACTATTAATAAGGCTGGGATAACTCTGTTCATCGTAGAACAAAACGTGCCCATGACCCTGAAGATTGCCAACAGAGCTTACATCTTGGAGACGGGGCGGATCGTGGGAGAAGGTGTTGCGCGGGAGCTCATGGAGAGCGAACACGTAAAAGCGGCGTACCTGGGAATGGCATGATTCAGTCATATTCGTCTAGTTTGCAGGGCAACTTGCTAACGACTCGTATTCAAGATGGAGACCGAGGCGGCAGCGAGGAGCCGACGCAGGCGTACTATTGTACGTCGAGGATAGAGCGACGTAGCGACAACGAAGGTATACGCTTGAAGACGGGTCGTTAGCATGGGACAGACATTAGTATACGGAGTACTCAACGGTGCGCTCTACGGCATCATCGCTCTAGGGATTGCGCTCGTTTTTGGGGTCATGAGATACCTGAATCTGGCGCAAGGTTCCCTCATCATCCTGGGCGCATACGGCATCCTTTTCCTGTTTCATTTAGGCGTTGACCCTTTTGCCTCGATGCCCCTCATTGCTTTCCTGCTCTTTCTTCTCGGTGGCGCACTCTTCTGGGCTTCTTTTTCCCGCCTCATCGCGTTGTCCGAGGCTGGCAGAATCAAAAACTCGCTCCTCATAAGCTTCGGCCTGATGCTGCTCATCGACAATCTGGCCACCTTGCTCTGGACAGGTGATGAACGAAGTATAACGCCTGCGTACTCAGGTCTGACGTTTGGGATAGCCGGCCTGCGCTTTCCTCTTATCGGATGCGTGGGGGTACTCTCAGCACTCGTTATTATAGTAGCCCTCCACCTGTTCCTCGCCAGGACCTACTTCGGAAAATCGATCATGGCTGTCAGTCAGGATCACGAGGCAGCCAGCTTGATGGGGGTCAACGTCAACCTTACCTGCCTCGTCTCCTTTGCCATCAGCGTGGGATTGGCCAGCATCCCTTCAGCATTGATCGGGCTCAAATCCTTCTCACCGACCGTCGGAATCCAGTGGTTTAACAAAGGGGTTATCGTCGTGATGCTCTCCGGAATAGGCAACATCAACGGCGTCTTCCCTGCCGGACTGTTTCTCGGCATTATGGAAGCGATCAGCGTCTATTTCTTCGGTGCCCCTTACCGTGAGGTTACGGGTCTCGTTGTCTTCGTGCTCGTCATGGTTCTCTTTCCCAAGGGCCTTTTTAAGAGGCAGGAATTATGATGAGACGGAGAGCGTGGATCACTTTCTGTCTGGCGGCGCTATGTTTTGGCTTCCTGCCTGCCCTGATCCGGTCTGAGTATTTCCTTAATTTGTTCCTCATGTTCTTCCTCTACGTCACTGTTGCACAGAGCTGGAACCTTCTCGGCGGCTTTACCGGGCAGATAAGTCTCGGTCATTCGGCCTTTTTCGGGACAGGTGCCCTTATTACCCGTCTCATATGGACCGCCGGCGTCCCCATCGTGCCTGCCCTTATCGCCGGAAGTCTGAGTTCAGTAGTGCTGGCACTTCTTGTCGGTGTTCCCTGTCTCCGCATGCGCTCTGCCTACTTTCCTATCGGTACGCTGGCCCTCGCCATGATCGCCCAGATCACCGTGGCCAATCTCTTCCCTTTGCCTGGCTCCCTCTCCAGAGGATATCTGACAGGTTACAGCATGCTCAGCCGGTATTATCTTGCCCTGCTTGTGGCAATGCTCACGGTTGCCGTCGTTTATTGGATCGTTCGCTCCCGCACGGGACTCGCCCTGGTTGGGATCCGCGATGATGAGGCAGCGGCTGAGGCAATGGGCGTCAGGACATTCAAGCATAAGGTATTTGCCCTCATGGTTAGCTCCTGGCTGGTCGGCCTCGGGGGTGGCATCTTTGCCTATCATCAGGTCAGCTATTACTACTCTGCCCCATTTGAGCTCTCATGGTCTTTCCTGCCCACTCTGACCACCTTCATCGGTGGTCTGGGAACCATCGCGGGCCCGATCCTGGGCGCCGCATGTTTTCTCGGCTTGAGCGAGATCTTTGCGATCAGTCTTGGTGAAGTGCACCTCGTCGTCTTTGCATTCACCTTCATTCTAGTCGTCCTCTTTGTTCCCGGAGGTCTGATGTCCATCAGTACGAAGATCCGGAGTCTTACCGCGAGAATCGCGAGAAGAGCCACGCGGGTTTGAAGAATATGTCAGTGCCGGTTAGAGCATGTGTGAAATAGTTGCATTTTAGCCGTCACTCCGGTGGAAACCGGAGTCCAGACTATCTGCAATTCGTTGTAAATCCTGGATTCCGGCCTCCGCCGGAATGACATAGGATGCCATTGGGCCTATTTTTCACGCCTATATGGGTGACCCGATGAAAAGGAGCAAACCGATGAATAGAAAGAAAAAGTACAAGAACCTGCCGCTGGATCCACGCGCAACAGCACTGGTCGTCATCGACATGGAGAACGATTTCTGCAAGCCTGGCGGCAAGCGCTACCACCCGGAGGGCGTGGATGAGGTGATCCCGCAGTGTCAGAAACTGCTCGAAAAATGCCGCTCCGCGGGGGCCCATGTTATCTTCGTCCAGTCCGTGCGTGACGAAACTTCCCCGGAATTCGTCCGCTTTGGCACTGCCCCTTTTATCCTCAGGGACACGTGGGGCTCTGCCTATATCGAGGAGCTGAGACCCATGCAGCAAGAACCGATTGTCGAAAAGGAAACGCACGATTGTTTCCACAGAACAGAAATGGACGCACTGCTGGGAAGGCTTGGCATAACGCCCGAGACCCATTCGATCATCGTGATGGGCGTCGCCGCTGACGTCTGCGTTTATCATGCGGCCATCGGCTTCCACGTACGTCATTACAACGTCGTTGTCCCGATCGACTGCTGTGCGGGTTCTCCTCGCGGCCGACACATGCTGGAACAGCAGATGGAAGGACCGGCTTACAATTATAATGTTGCAGTTACGCATTCGGACCTGATAGCCTTTACGTAAATAAAGCCCACCTTTCAGAGGGGGCCAACACCGAGGGGAGGAGAAGCATGAAAAGGAGAAGATGCATCAGAGTGGCAGTGACGGCTTTACTGCTCGGGTTGCTGATCGCAGGTTTTTCCTGGCACACTACCCATGCGGCGCCGGCAGCGCCGGCCACCATCAAGGTGGGCGTGGTAGATGCATTGACAGGCAGCATGGCGGCAGGAGGTAAGTGGGTCAAACAAGGGTACGAGGTAGCGGTCAAACACATAAACAGCGCCGGGGGTGTTTCCGTCAAAGAATTCGGCAAGAAGATTCCCCTGGAGCTGATCTTTCTGGACGACGAGTCGAACCCTTCCAAGACTTCGGGCAGGATGGAAAAACTTTACTCTATCGACAAGGTCGATTTTTTTCTCGGTGGCTTTGCCAACGCCCTGATTATCCCGCAGCTGGCAGTCGCTGAAAGGTACAAGGTACCCATCGTCGTCACCACCATCGGCAGTACGGCTGAGTTTGACAAGGGGTACAAATACACTTTCTCCCCTTTCATGAGCGAGCAGGACCAGGTGATCACCTTTCTTGACGTGCTTGATTCAATCCCGCAGGGTCAGAGGCCAACCAAGATTGCCTTTTTTGAGATCCAGGAAGAGTGGGGAGTGGCAACAGGCAAGTACCTCAAGGATTTCGCCGCCAAAAGAGGTTATACGATAGTCACGTACGAAAAGTATTCGATGAGCGCAAACGATTTCTCATCACTCATCGTGAGTGCAAAATCGGCAGGCGCTGAGGCCCTCTACAGCAACCCCACGCCTCCGCAGGGGTTTGCCATCATCAAGCAGATGAAAGAGATCGACTTCGCTCCGAAATTTGCTTACATCATGCGGGCATCGGATGTGGCCATGTGGTCCAAGAACCTGGGCAAGGATGGAGACTATGTCAGCCACACGGGCGGCTGGGATTACCACTTGAAGCTGCCCGGTGTCGCCAAGTTCAACGAGGACTACAACGCCGCTTACGGCAATTACCCTGAGCCGCCTGCAGGTTCGGCTTATGTTTGCGTCCAGGTGTTGGCTGATGCTCTTCAACGCGCCGGCACCCTGAACAGGGACAAGGTCCGGGATGCCATTGCCGCGACAAACATGATGACCATTATGGGGCCGATGAAGTTCAAGTCGAACGGCAGAGGCGACGGCAAATACCTCCAGACGATGAACCAGTGGCAGAACGGCAAAGACGAGCTGATATGGCCCAAGGATCAGGCATCTGCGCCGTTGGCTTATCCCATGCCTCCGTGGAACAAGCGCTAGCGCGACGCAGCGACAACGAAGGTAGACACTTGAAGGCAAATTGGTATAAGGAGGTCATGAAATGCATACTGCTTTCTGCAAACGATGGGTCGTAGTATTTCTGCCTGCCCTCATTGCTTTCTTCGTTGTGCAAGCCGGGTATTGCCTGGGGGCCGAAGCCAAGTACCCCACACGCCCCATCAACTTCATCATCCCGTTTTCTCCCGGGGGCAGTTCAGACCTCGCAGTCCGTCTACTGGCTAAGGAGGCAGAAAAGTATCTCGGCCAGCCGATTGTCGTGATGAATAAGGCGGGCGGCGGCGGTACCGTCGGCACGGCAGCCATCGCCTCGGCAAAACCGGATGGTTATACCATAGGCCAGTGCCCGGGAGGTGCACCACTCTTCACCCTGCCCTATCTGGAGAAAATTCCCTACAATCCCTTGAAGGACCTAAAATTTATCATGGAGTTCGTAGACCTCACCTTCGGCGTAATCGTAAAGGCCGACTCTCCGTTCAAGACCTTGAAGGACCTCATCGCCTATGCCCGTCAGAACCCCGGCAAGGTCACCTATGGTACCAACGCGCCCAACAGCATCTCAAATATTGTGCTGGAACAGGTCGCCAAGAAGGAGAAGGTACACTTCACGCATATACCCTTCAAGTCGAGCCCGGAATATCAGACAGCAGTGTTGGGCGGCCACGTCACGTTCTGTGCGGGCGACTTCAACTATTCGATGATTGAAGCAAACCAGACCAGAGTTCTTGCCATCCTCTCAGAAAAGCGGTCTCCCGACTATCCGGATACGCCGACCCTGAAAGACCTCGGTTATGACACACCCTGTCCCGTATTCTTGGGCCTCATCGGACCGAAAGCCCTGCCGGACGAGATCGCAAAAAAGGTAGAGGAAGCGTTTGCCACCGCTTTGAAAGAGCCCGCCGTTGTGAAAGGGATAAGGGAGCTTCGTCTCACTATTCTCTACCGGAACAGCAAGGAGTTCAGCGACTATGTGGCTTCCAATTATGAAATTTTTGGTAAGCTCCTGAAAGAGATGGGAATCACCAAGTAAGCACATTGCTTTGAAAGAAGGTTCCGCTTGAGCGGGAACTAATACCGGCTTGCATTCAAGATGGAGACCGAGGCGGCAGCGAGGAGCCGCCGCAGGCGTACCGAAGGGTACGTCGAGGACTGCGACGCAGCGACAACGAAGGTATACGCTTGAAGGCAAACCGGGATAAGGAGATGCCATGGGAAAGATAGATACACATTGCCACCTCTACCCTCAAGACTATTGGAAAGAACTTCTGAGGATTTCCGAGGGCAACAGCCTGCCTGTCGATGTTCAGCGCATCCTGACGTACTATGCGAAGAAAGGCGTGCTCATCACGCCGGAAGAATCAGCGGAGGTAGCGTCCAAAGCAGGGATAGAAACGCAACTCCTCGGGCTCTCCATTCCAAATGTTTATATGAATGATGCAACGATGAGCCGCGACCTCGCTCAGATGGCCAATGATGCCTATGCCGGGATCAGGCAAAAATTTCCCGGAAAGTTCCTCGTCCTCGCAAGTGTACCGCTCAACTTTCCCGACTTGGCCATCGCTGAGCTGGAGCGGGCTATCGGCAAGCTGAAAATGAACGGGATTGTTCTCGGAACCAACATAGCGGGCAGGCCTCTCTCCTCTCCTGAGTTCTTCCCCTTCTACGAGCGGGTGAACGAGCTTCGCGTGCCCATTGTCATCCATCCCATGTCACCGCCGCGGACAGATGGTGACGACGAATACTTCGTCACCCCCCTTGTGGGTTACCTGTTCGAGACAACGGCAGCCGTCGCGAGGATGGTCTTTGCCGGCATCTTCGAGCGATTTCCAAACATTCCATTGGTTCTGCCCCACCTCGGGGGTGCAATTCCCTACATACAGGGGCGGCTCGACAGCGGCTATCGGAATCATCCCCCTTGTCGCAAAAACATCTCCAGGCCTCCGAGCCACTATTTCAAAGAGTTTTATTACGATAGCGTCTCTTTTAACGTGGCAGCCCTGCGGTGCGCACTGGAGGTTGCCGGTCCTGAACACCTGGTCTTCGGCACTGACTTCCCGTTTCAACCGCTGGAGAGCATCCGCTTAATCAACGAGAGTATCGACGCACTCGGTCTGGCGCCTGCTGATCTGGAGGGGGTGGAGAGTAAAAATATTTTGAGAGTACTGCTCAACGTGTGACCAGGTACCCACGCAAGCGGGTGTTGCGGAGGCACGACTCCGATGTACTATGAGTATGCCGGGTGCCCGCTTGTGGGCAGGCTCACTGATCACCATGTTCGATGGAGATGAAGGCGAAAATCAGAGTTATATGGTAGTATGCTAAAATATTAGTCCTTCAATTTTCAGAGAAAAAGGGTGCTGTCAAACGAAGAAGATCGCATCCATATCCACGTAACATGTGAAAGCGGAGAAGCAAAATTCTGGCTGGAGCCCATTGTGTCGTTGGCCCTCCATCACAAGCTGAATCGGAAAAAACTGCATGAGATACAGGGTATCGTTGAGGAGCATAGAGATGAAATCGTTCAAGCGTGGCGAAACCATTTTGGTAAGCGTTGAGAACATTACTCCTTTTGGGATTTGGCTTTTTGTAAAAGGAAGGGAATACTTCCTCGCTTACAAGGATTATCCCTATTTTAGAGATCAAACTCTAAAATCAATACAGACTGTTCAATTGCTTCACGGCTATCACTTATACTGGCCGGAATTAGACGTGGATTTGGAAATTGATAATCTCGAAAACTCGGAAAAATACCCTCTGAAGTCGAGAATAACAAAACCTCATCTAAGTCAATCCAGCGGATCGGCCAGAAAGCGGGCCTCCCGCTGATTTCTCCGTTGGGACCCCTTTTGTAGCCCGCTTTTGATCAAACAGTAGACTTTGTCGTCAGACAACTTGGGCAACTTCATCTAGCCCCAACGGTCTTCCCTCGTCCCGATAGATAACGATTGACAGCCTGGTGATTGCTGCTATAATCCTGAAAGAAGGCTTTGTACGTGGCGCTATTGAGGTTCGGCTCGCTTTCCTGACACACGCCCTGCTATGGTCAGGTCAGCCACACCAGCCGTCAGAAGAAAGGTCGAGGATTTGCGTGAGAAGTCGGCCCGACGGATGAGGCACAGGATGTTCAAAGGCGGTTTGGACGTATACTGGATA
>JADGQN010000490.1 GCA_017881765.1 Syntrophobacterales bacterium
TCTGGCGCCAGTTGCCGATTCTGGCCTCGATCCAGGCGGTTCCGTCAAGAACGGCCGTAAAACGGGCCGTTGTCTCACTCGACCCTGAGGTGAGAGTAAACTTCCCCTGCTCCCAGGACCAATTGACCAGCGCACCGTCGGGTGCGCCCTCGATGCGTGCCTCGACCGTATCTCCTCTCGCCACGGTGTCAGGGGCGAGGAGGCGTAGTGAGGCCTGGCCGAAAAGAGAAGAGGGTATGAACAGGAGCGACAAGAGCAGCAAAATCAGCACTGCCCTCAGAGGCCGCAATACGGTAAAGCGAACTCCCTTTCCGCTGAAGTTGTGTTCACCATGTTGGACGCTTCCAAAGTTGTATTTCTTCATTGGATCGACTCCCTTTAGGCGTTTCACTATTTTCTTATTTTAGAACCCTGATGCCCGAGCCTGATGTGCGATACCGGCGAACGGTGATGCGAGAATTGAGCTATAACCAGTATACCAGCTGAGGGCTGCAGCCGGAAGAAAAATGTTGCCATCCTGACAATCGGCTATTTTTTGTAAAGTGACAGACGAGATTCAGGTGTTACATCCGGCTATACGCAGCAGGATAGAGGCATAGGTCGGAATAGATGACCGGACAGGTTACTTATTGCCTTCGAGAGCCCTACGCATCGCGGCGGCCAGCTCATGTTTCGACAGGGGCTTCATCAGGAACTCCTTTATGCCGACTTCCTGTGCCGTCTCCCGGGAGACGCTCTCGCTATAACCCGTACACAGGATGACAGGCAGATCGGGTCTGAGCTTCAGGAGTTCGGCCGCGAGCATGACTCCCGTCATCCCGGGCATCGTCTGGTCGGTAATGACAAGGTCAAAAGCTCCGTCCCCCCTGAAGGTCTCCAGTGCCTCTCTGCCCGATCTCTTGGTAACGACGGTGTAACCCAGCCTGCGGAGCACTCCATGGCCCAGTTCCACGATGGGCTCTTCATCATCAACCAGGAGTATTCTCTCCGTCCCCGTGGGCAAGGTCTCCCAGGATACCGTTTCACTCTTGACCTCTGTCACGGTATGCGCCGCCGGCAGATAGACACTGAAGACAGAGCCCTGCCCGAGTCTGCTCGACACGTGTATGCCGCCCTTGTGGCTCTTCGCAATGCCATAGACGACAGCAAGGCCGAGCCCTGTTCCCTGGCCCTTTTCTTTTGTCGTGAAGAACGGCTCGAATACCCGCTTCATTACGCTGTCGTCCATCCCATGACCCGTATCCTTGACCGACAGGACCAGATATTCACCGGGTGCCATATCGGGCTCAGGAAGCCGTTCTCCTGTGTCGATGGTGATCGCGCGTAACGATACCTCTAGCGTGCCTCCCTTCTCCCGCATGGCATGGGATGCGTTGGTGCAGAGGTTCATGATGATCTGCTGTATCCGGGAAGGATCGGCATAGGCAAGATCGCGATTGGCATTGAGGTCGAGTTTCATCTCGATGGTGGTGGGTATGGAAGCACGCAGCAGCTTGAACGTCTCCTGGATGAGCGGGGAGAGACGCAGCGCATGCTTCTCTTCCTCGCTTCTCCTGCTGAAGGTGAGGATCTGCCTGACGAGGTCCCTTCCCCTGAGACCCGCTTTAAGCACCCGTTCCATTTTATGTTGTACCGGTGCCTTGTCCGCAACGTCGTCTATCACCATCTCGGTGAAACCGATGATCGCGGCGAGGATATTATTGAAGTCGTGGGCGATGCCGCCTGCAAGAGTGCCAACTGCCTCCATCTTCTGGGCCTGGAGGAGTTGCTCCTCCATTTTAGTCCGCTCGGCCATCTCTACTTCCAGCTTCTCATACGCCCGGCTCAGCTCAGCCGTCCGTTCATGCACGCGAAGTTCAAGCTCATCATGGGCCTTTTGGAGGGCCTCTTCTGCCCGTTTGCGTTCGGTGATGTCCGTGTGGTACCACAACCGGCCGCACGATTTTCCGTTTATGTATAGGGGGATAAAATCTCGCAGGAGTTCGCGTCGGCGGCGCATGGCCACTTGTTCGCCTTTTACGGGTTCTCCTCGATCCACTATTTCCCTGATGCGGGCGATCGCTTCTTCAGGATGCAGGTAAGCTTCATTAATTCTTGCAAAGATGTGGGATGACGTGAGCCCCACGAGGTCCGCGGGTGAGTCGTTCAAATCGAAATAGTCACAGAACGCTTGATTAGCAAACTCAACTCGACTCTCATCTGTCACAAGCAAAAGACCGGTGTACATGCTTGAAAGAACAGAGTAGAAGCGCTGCAAAGTCGTTTGGACCGCTTCTTCAGCCTGCTTGCGCTCGGTGATGTCCTCCGTAGAAATGATAATTCCACCAATAGTTCCACTTTGTTCGTACCACGGAAGAACTTCCCAGCGCACCCAATCCACCCGACCATCTAACCGGGGGAACGGATCTTCCTCGCATTTTTCGATTGTACCAGCCAGGCCCTTCTGGTGCGCTTTCTTCCATCGTTCCGGGATTTCGGGGAATAGCTCATAATGGTTCCGGCCGATAATATCTTGATCGCCAAGGCGATAATCGGTGAGCCATCGATGGCTCACCGCCATGTACCTCATGGTGCGATCAAGCATTGCGATAGCAGCCGGTGCATGTTCAATAAATAGTCGTAGCTTTTTCTCGCTCCCCCGCAGGGACGCCTCAGCCTGCTTGCGCTCGGTGATGTCCCGTACGATAGCGACGGATCTCAAATTGCGGTTACTGTCTCTGAAGAAGCTCGTGGAGACCTCACCGGGAAAGGTCGTGCCGTCCGCTCGCCTGTATGTCAACTCTCCGGTGTAACGACCGATCCTCTCTCGTCCCTTGAGCAGGTTCTCCAGCTCAGGCTGATGCGGGGCGAACAGATCATTTCGTGACAGACCGATCATCTCCTGCTCGGTTCGCCCGAACATCCTGCAGGCTGCCGGGTTGGCCGAAAGAATCGTGCCTTTTCCGGAGGGGTCGGTCAGGATGACGGCGTCCAGGCTCTTTTCGAAGAGAGTGCGGTAGCGCTCCTCGCTTTCCCGCAGGGCGTGCTCCATCCTCTTCCGCTCGGTGATGACGTCAAATACCGCCACAAAGTATTCTTTTCGCGGACTATATACCGAGATCGAAAACCACATTCCCAGGGCTTCAACATACCTTTCGAACCGCTCGGGCGTGCCCGTCAAGGCCACTCTACCATAGATTTCAAACAGCTCCTGATCGGATTCTTGTATGCCGGGGATGACCTCTGATACCTTTCTCCCCGTCACATTCTTTAACCCGGTCAAAGTTTCGAAGGCATTGTTTACATTAAGGTAGATGAAATCCTTCGGCTTACCCTGGTCAAAAAGCATCTTACAATGTGCAAATCCATTCAGCATATTGTCGAAT
>JADGQN010000491.1 GCA_017881765.1 Syntrophobacterales bacterium
TATAGGTGCAGTATATGTCCTGGCCCTTCTTTTCTCAATAGGCAAATGCAAAGTGACCCGGACCGGCAATCGCCACAAATCCCAAATCCCAATTTCCTTACAGGATGCTTCGCTATCGAAATCTCAAACAATTTCTCAATATCCAAATTCACAAACAAAAAAGACCGCGTGGCACGCAGCACTGTTTTGGAACATTTGACATTGGAGATTACGTAGAAAATAGCGCTTGCCACCCCCACCCCGTTCCCTCCCCCCTCCGAGGGGGAGGGTAGGGTGAGGGGGTCCTTCCAGGATGCTTCCTTCCAGGATGCTTCGCTATCGCTATCGATGATTTTCATCGTTCGAGGGTGTCGCGCTTCGCGCGGCATGGGTAATTGTTTCGAATTTGGTATTTCGCGGTCCGTTGCGGAGTTACAGTAACTGGCTCGGGAGGCCGGATTCTGTTGATTGCACAGAGCGAGTGATGTAATCTGATAACACATGTAGAGATTCGAGCCTAGAGGGAGGGGGAAGATGAGGTGTGAAGCTCGGTTATGGGGTGCTCTTGCGGTTGCGGTGCTTGTCTGTATTATTCTTCTACCGGGCTGCACAAAGCCGCCGACAGAGGAGATTGCGAAGGCCGAAAAGGCTCTGGAAGGCGCAAAGGCAAAGGAAGCAGATATTTATCTTGAGGATGGATTCAAGAAGGCCGATGCGGCGCTCAAGAAGGCAAAAGATCTCCTAGTACAGAAAGAGTATAAGGACGCGAAAACCGCGGCGGAAGAGGCTTCATCCGGGGCCCAGCTCCTTTCCTCACAGGTGGATGCGGCCAAGGGGAAGATGAAGACCGAGGCGGAGCAGATGCTTCAAGAAGTCAAGGCGCAAACAAATGAACTGAAAATTCTCGTTGCTGACGCTGTCAAGGGAAAGGTCGCAATCAATCCGGACGAAGCCCAGACCCTGATAGGGAAGAATGAGGTTGACCTCATCAATGTGAAGGTCAGGCTTGAAACGGGAAAAGTTCGCCAGGCATACGATGACCTGAAGGTCATGAAATCACAGACCGCCGCACAGAAAGAGAAACTCACGGCGGCGTTGCCACCAACCCCGGAGAATAAGTAGTACCGATTTGCATACAAGTTGGACGACCCAGCCTTCGGCCGGGTACCCCGGGCGGCAGTGAGGAGATGATAGCGCTAGCGAAGCATCCTGGAAGGACGTAGCACACCCACTAACGTGGGTACCCGGAGGGTATACGCTTGAAGGCGAATCGGTATAAGGAGAGCAAGAGCTGATGATAAGGTATCTGCAGCCCGTAGGCATTCCGCTCATGGTTGCCCTCCTGACCGCGTTTGCCCTCTTCCTTTTTCGAAGTCTCGCGTTTAAAGTCTTGCGGCGGTACGGACGACATTCGAAAACAAAAATAAAAATAGATGACCTCATCATCCGCTCGCTGAGTTCGCCTTCGTTTTTCTGGTGTATTGCCATCGGTCTCCACGTGGGAGTCGCTGTGTCGGACATCCCGGATAAGTACACATTCTTCATCAGCAGGGCCATAGATATCATCGTCATCCTCTCCATTACCCTCGCCGCGGCCAATGTCTCAGTGAATATACTGAAGAGTTACATTCAGGCAGCGAACATCCCGACCCCTCCCACGGGCCTGATTTACGGGATTCTGAAAGGGCTTATTTTCCTGATGGGTATTCTCGTCACTCTTCGTATGCTTGGCATATCGATTTTGCCCCTTGTCACTACACTCGGGATCGGCGGGCTTGCCGTGGCCCTGGCCTTGCAAGACACGCTGGCAAATCTTTTTTCCGGCATACAAATACTGATGGAAAAATCGATACGGGTTGGAGACTATATCAAAGTGGAAACAGGGGAACAGGGATACGTGGAGGATGTAACGTGGAGAAGCACAAAACTGAGGATGGCGCCTGATAACGTAATTGTCATTCCAAACAGCAAACTGGCCAAGAGCACGGTGACGAACTATTCTCAGCCCGATAAGAAAATGTCCGTCTCAATCATTGTCCGTGTGGGTTATGCATCGGACCCGGACCGGATAGAGGGTATACTCATCGAAGAAGCAAAAAAGGCGGTGGGTGAGGTTCCCGGATTATTGGGAGAGCCTGAACCCGTGGTCCGTTTTGCGCCGGGCTTCGGGGATTACGGCCTTGAGTTCACCCTCATATGCCAGGTGGAGTCATTCAGTGAACAATTACTTGTTCAGCATGAGCTGAGAAAGAGGATTTTCAGGCGATTCAAGCAGGAGGGAATTGCGGTACCTGTTGTGGAAAGAACCGTCCTCTCCACGAGAGAAAAGACCTGATATAGCAGGCTGTTCTTGCCGCGCGCGGCAGAACAGAGTGTGATGCGGGGGTTATGCAAGAAAACAAGTTTCAGCTATTGACGCTTTCCGGGCTTGTCCTGCTGCTTGGATACGTGACCTATCTGATATTCAGGCCCTTCTTCGTGCCGATCGGATGGGCCATTGTTTTTGCCATCGTCCTCTACCCGGTACACAATTTCTTTCTCAAATACCTGAAAGTGGGCAGCCTTTCAGCCGTTGTCATTCTTATTCTGATTCTCATTATGACACTCGGCCCGCTTTCCTACGTGTCATATCAACTCGCGGTGGAGCTCCAGAACATCTCCTTTGAACACGCTACAGAAGAGATCCTTGGTATTTTCAACCACCCGCGCGTCCAGCCTCTCGTTGAGCGGATACTTTCGCTTTTCAGTATAACGGAGGCAGAGTTCAGGGCCTCTGTTGTCGCGAATCTCACAAGGCTCGGGAGGAACCTGCTTGGGCTGGCAGGGGGCAGGATAGGCGATGTCATCACCGGGGCGTTCGATTTTGTCCTGATGGCTTTCACCCTCTTCTTCCTCCTCAAAGACGGCCCGAAGTTTCTCGAAAAGATGCGCGATTACATGCCGTTTCCGGAGCATGAAAAGAAGCAGCTCACAAAACAGATAAAGGACGTGGTCGTGTCGACGATCTATGGCGGCGTGATAGTTGCCCTTGCTCAGGGCCTCATCGGTGTCACTGCATTCGCCGTCGTTGGTATCCGGGCCCCTGTACTGTGGGGAATGGCCATGTCGATCACGTCCTTCATCCCCATCGCCGGATGCGCACTGGTGTGGGTGCCGGCCACGCTCTATCTGTTCGCCAAAGGGCTGACCACTCAGGGCGTCATCCTCGCTGCGATCGGTGTCTTTGCTATAAGCACGGTAGATAATGTCTTGAGGCCCATCATCATCCGTGGCAGGGTGAGCATGCCCCTCGTGCTCGTATTCTTCAGCGTTTTTGGCGGGATCCAGGTTTTCGGCCTGCTGGGTCTCGTCCTCGGCCCCCTCGTTGTAGCCGTATT
>JADGQN010000492.1 GCA_017881765.1 Syntrophobacterales bacterium
CGACCTGTCCGAGTCGATTATCCTTTGCTGGGAGCGCACCGGTGAAGATTGCCACCGCCACCTGGTGGCGGAATGGCTTGAAAAATCCCTCGATGTAAAAATCCCCGAATTATAAACCACACCCAGGCTGGAGCAGAGCACTCTCCTCCGGCTTTCTTTTTCATTCCCCTCTTTTATGTACCGAATATTTGAAGTGATAAGCTGTTGAATTGGACCGTGACTGACTTCACAAGTCCTCAGACTTCAGGTCAGCGTTGAAGTGATGATTACCACTTGAACTGTAGTCTCTGACCGTATTATTTATATGAATATTACCGCTCGGATTCAGCTGCATGAACATCCTCAAGTCCCATAACATATCAATGGCTATTTCCGTTATGGGTGGGCTCAAACGCACCTTATTGTCTTGTCCAGTTTTGGAAGAGGCTCACCTGATCCCTGGGCCGAGGCACTGCTGCATGTCTTTGGTAGCGGCGTATCCGACTGCCCCAACTGCCATCTTCTCTTCCCCAGCCACGACCATCATCAGCGACTTGAAAGACCTTCAGTATTAATGAATCTCTTCTCACGGCCGCCCCTCCTGAAGCCAGGAGCCTGAGACCTACTTCGAATCACAGAGGTCGGGCTCAGTCCCGATTCCCATCGCTGCTGGGTGCATCCGTTTTCGTTGGCAGACTATTTTCTTCCTTATGACGATCAGCGGAGATATCGACGGCGATGGCCGCGGCCATCCCGGCAGGCATGCCTTCGGCCCGGCGCTCATACTCCTCTTCACCACGGTCGTCGCGTTCCCTAATCTCCACGTCTTCTGCCTGTTCCTGCTGCCCCGGTAGCTCGACGCGCAGTTCCTCGATGAGCATCAGCACCGCCGCCGCCACCGGAAGGGCGAGAAGCGCCCCGGCGATGCCCAACAAAACGCCTCCCGCCAAAAGCGAGAAAAGGATCACGGAAGACGGGAGGCGCAGCGCGCGTCCATAGATCCGGGGCACGATCACATGGCTCTCGAATGCCTTGTAGGCGAGCATCAGCACGAGCACGACGATAATGATGGTGGTGCCACGGGGGAGAGCTGCCACCACTGCGGCCCCCACCGAAAGCAGGGCACCGATGTAGGGCAGGACGTCGGCAACACCCGCGAACACCGCGAAGAATAGGGCGTTAGAAACACCGCAGGCCATCAAAAGAATGAACACGAAGGTGGCCATAAAAGCAGAGGTGATCAGCTGCCCGCGGATGTAACCACCGACGATGGTTTCCAGGTTCAGCATGACCCTGGAAAGCCGGATGTGGTGGGACCTGGGAACCACCAAGAAAAGGCCTCCGCGCAGCCGATCCCGGTCGAGCATAATGTACAGGGCGAGGAATACGGAACTCAGAATATACGCGAAGATCGCGACGATGCTGGTGGAGAACTCGATGGCATCTGAGGCGGAAATTCTCACAAGATAGCCAGAGTGCATGTTGCGAAGCAGTTCTGCCAACGGGTTGGTCAGGTGGGAGCCCGACAACCATTCCGCCAAGCGCGCCCGCATGGCGGGTTCCTGGTCCAGAAGGCTCGTCGCCTGCTCAATGAGTGATGGAATCATCATTGTGATGAGGAGAACAGTGACCACCAGGAGCGCAGTGAAAATGATCGCGATGCTAAGGTCCCGACGCATGCGCCGCTCTTCGAGCCACTGGACCGCGGGACTTATGGCGCCGACGACGATGAGGGCCGCTACGAGTATCAGAACCACCGGTAGAAGCCGGTTCAGCACCCACAGACCGGCGATGAGAAGTAGCAAAGCGATGATGGTGCCGGGAGAGGGCTCGATGCGAATCACGCGGGGGCTGTTTTCCTTTGGGGGGGATCCAGCGGATCCCTGATTCGGCATCATGTTACCTTTGATAAGAACTTCCTTTTTCGTAGAGGAGAGAAAGAAGTATAAGACAAGCGGCCTTGTGTGTCAATGGAATAATGAGCACACGAATTGCCTCAAATTAAATGTTACCCAAGAGGGGTTTTAAAAAGGATCGTTGACTCATAAATAGGTGTTACCGAACACCGACTCCCCAAAGGAGGATAACTGATGAGTCCACGGTCGAAAAAAGAGTACACTAAGGCAATCCATTTACGCTACAAGAACGCCTCGCGTCATGAAAAAACAATTATCCTGAACGAGTTCTGCACAACGTGCGGATACCATAGAAAACATGCCATACGCCTTCTCCGGAGATTTAAACGCTTCAAGAAGCCAATACCGAAGAAACGAGGGAAGCCTCCCGTTTATCAAAATGAGGAGATTCTGAAACCCTTAAAACAGATATGGCTGGCAGCGAATCTCCCCTGTTCAAAACGTCTGAAAGTTATTTTGCCAATCTGGCTGTCAGGCTATGTCCAACTCTTTGGTAAAGTTCCTCCCACGGTTGCTGAAGCCCTGGTGAAAATCTCTCCGGCCACCATAGACAGGCTCCTTCAACCTACCCGCGTACAATACAAGAAACGTGGTAGATCTACTACAAAACCAGGGACTCTCTTGAGAAAACAAATCCCTATACAAACAAACCAGTGGGATGAATCAAAACCGGGCTTCCTTGAAGCCGATACCGTAGCCCATTGTGGCGAGTCATTGCTGGGAATGTACGCATATACCATAGACTGCGTGGACATCGCCACCGGATGGACAGAACAAAGAGCTGTGTGGGGTAAAGGAGAAACAGGTGTCCTTCAACAAATCAGAGACATAGAAAAAATGCTCCCCTTTCCACTCCTTGGATTCGATTGCGATAACGGATCAGAGTTCTTAAATTATCACCTCCTGAGGCATTTTACCCAACGAAAACACCCCGTAAAATTCACACGCAGCAGGCCATACCACAAAGATGACAATGCCCATGTAGAACAGAAAAACTGGACCCATGTACGTCAATGGCTCGGCTACCAAAGATTAGATAATCCACGGGCCGTACCCCTTCTTAATAACCTCTACCGCAATGAGTGGAGGCTCTTCCATAACTTCTTCTGCCCCTCCGTGAAACTCATTGCCAAAGAACGTATCGGTTCTAAAACTATCAAACAACATGACAAACCGAAAACGCCTTATCAGAGACTCATGGAATCTCCACATATGCCTGAAGCAGTAAAACTCTCACTCTCTAAACAGCTTGAAAATCTTAACCCCTTTCTGTTAAGAAAAGCCATGGAAACAAAACTTAGAAAAAGCTTCTCCCTCTGAGTAACATGTTTTATGAGCCAACGATCCGCACATGCAGCTATCCTTCGGTAACATTTATTTATGAGTCAATAGGATATCTCATGTTTTTCCAGGCAAAGGTCATTTAAAGCCCGCAGATGAAGAACTGCGGCAGTTAA
>JADGQN010000493.1 GCA_017881765.1 Syntrophobacterales bacterium
CTCAGGGAGAGAGGTATGATCGAGGTAGGATAGACAAAGGACCGATGCATGCAGACTGCGCATGGTATCATAGGGAAGCGTTTCAAGAAGTGATTCACACAGAGGCAGTGAGGAGCTCGAGGTCCGGCAGGTCTCCCCTCCTGTTGCTATTCGATGTTTCCGTGTGGGGCTCGACTGAAATGACCCGGAAGATCACATCGGTGCTCTCTTCCTCGACCCGGGAAATAGACGTGAAGGGCTGGTACACGGATGGCGCCGTCATGGGTATCCTCTTTACCGAGTTCGGCACGTTGTACAACGCTGTCGATGCTGCAAGAGAGGCTATAATCCGCAGGTTGTACGGCAGCCTTTCCGGGATACTGAGCGACGACGCTATGCTACGGATGAAGATAACGCCCTATCCCCTGTCACAAACGGCTGTGGCCTCAAACGCGCAGAGGGTGGATGGGCAGGCCGAGTGATGTCGGACAGCATGTTGAAGCGGGAGAACGATGTGAGATACGATGTCACGCTCCTCACGGACGAGGACATCTATCTTTTTAAACAAGGAACTCATTTCAAACTTTATGAGAAGCTCGGCTCTCATGGCGTCAAAAGTGACGGGACCGAAGGCACGTACTTCGCTGTTTGGGCCCCTAATGCGGAGCATGTCTCGGTGATGGGAGACTTCAATCGCTGGAATACCCAATCGCACTCCCTGAAGGCAAGAGAAGATAGCTCCGGCATATGGGAGGGATTTGTTTCCGGCGTTGCGCCTGGCGCCCCTTACAAATATCACATCGTCTCACGGTACGGCCGTTATAGCGTGGACAAAGGTGATCCCTACTCTTTCCGATGGGAGTCTCCTCCCAGGACGGCTTCCGTGGTCTGGGACCTCGGCTACACGTGGGGAGATGATGCGTGGATGAAAAACAGGCGCGATGCCAATGGGCTCGACCGTCCCCTTGCGATTTATGAAGTGCACCTCGGCTCCTGGAGGCGGGTTCCTGAAGAAGGTAATCGTTTTCTCACGTATCGGGAAATGGCTCCTTATCTCATCGATTACGTGAAAGAGTCGGGATTCACGCACGTGGAGTTCTTACCGGTGATGGAGCATCCATTCTATGGTTCCTGGGGGTACGAAACCACCGGCTATTTTGCGCCCACAGCCCGGTACGGGACCCCCCAGGACCTCATGTACCTGATCGACTCTCTTCACCGGAATGGCATCGGCGTGATTCTCGATTGGGTACCTTCTCACTTTCCGGACAATGAATACGGGCTCATTTATTTCGACGGCACCCATCTCTACGAGCATGCTGACCCCAGGCAGGGATTTCAGCCCGAATGGAAGAGCTACATCTTTAATCACAGCAGGTCGGAAGTTGCGGCGTTCCTTATCAGCAGCGCCTTTTTCTGGCTCGACCGATATCACGCGGATGGCCTGAGGGTGGACGCCGTAGCTTCGATGCTCTATCTTGATTACGGCAGAAAGGCCGGCGAGTGGATTCCTAACAAGCATGGAGGACGGGAGAACCTTGAAGCCATCGCTTTCATCAAAAACTTCAACGAAGCCGTGTACCGGGAATTTCCCGATGTCCAGACCATAGCCGAAGAGTCAACCGCCTGGCCCATGGTTTCAAGGCCGACATACGTCGGCGGACTCGGGTTCGGCTTGAAGTGGAACATGGGGTGGATGCATGACGCGCTGGCATACTTCTCGCAGGATCCCATTTACAGGAAATATCGTCACGATCAACTGACCTTCAGCATTTGGTATGCCTTCTCTGAAAACTTTCTCCTTCCCCTTTCGCACGATGAAGTCGTTTTTGGCAAAGGCTCGCTCATCCGGAGAATGCCCGGAGATGATTGGCAGAAATTCGCAAACCTCAGGCTCTTGTTCGGATATATGTATGGCCATCCGGGGAAAAAGCTTCTCTTTATGGGAGACGAGTTCGGGCAGTGGGACGAATGGTACCACGAAAAAAGCCTGGACTGGCATCTTCTTGAGTATCCTTACCATCAAGGCGCACAAAGATGGGTTAAGGACCTCAATCATCTTTACAGAACTGAGCCGGCGCTCCACGAGATCGATTTTTCGCCGGATGGATTTGAGTGGATCGACTTCCGTGACGGCGACTCGAGCGTGATCAGCTTTATGAGAAGGGGTAAAACCACGGATGATAGGCTCCTGGCGGTCTTCAATTTCACCCCTGTCCCAAGAAAGAACTACAGGATAGGCGTTCCGCGCGGCGGTTTCTGGACCGAGATCCTCAACAGCGACGCCAAGCTATACGGAGGAAGCGGTCAAGGAAACCTGGGGGGCGCCGAAGCTGCTCCGATCGCCTTCCACGGGAGGTATCATTCCCTCTCCCTCACGCTGCCGCCCCTCGCTGTTCTGTTCTTCAAGAGCGAGGCAGGGCAGGCGTAATGTAAGATGTCGGGAGTCGGCCATTGGACATGCATTTTATTTAAAGGTTTACCCTGATTCGGCAGCCAGAGCCCTTCCGGCATGGCCCGTTTGTCAGAACAGATCGATGGGCATGCCGTCTCACGGATATCAGTATCCTCCCATCCTGAGCCATTTGGGCCGCAATAGCTCGATCAGGCTCTTCGCAACCGTGATGGTACGATCCTCCTGAAAGGCACCGTGGTTGCGGAAGCGTCCAGGAAGAGCTTCAATGACTTGCTTTCGACAGTCCATCGGTCAGGGACATAGTCGATGACGAGATGTGCAAAATCGGGCTGACCGGTCACCGGGCAGATGGAGGTGGATTCCGGAGCAGTAAATCGGATGAGGTAGGTAGTGTCGGGGTGTGGGTTGCGCGAGCGTTCAAGTTTGGCGTCCCTCGGGTTCTTAGGATGCCTTCTTGCCGAGTTGTATCAGTTTGTCGTAACGAGATCGTGCCATGACTTCACCGCCATAAAGAAGAGCAAACAAATAAAGCAGGTTAAGGTCTGGCATTGCTATTGTTCTCAACCTTTGCCTTATCGGTGCGCTCCGCGATGTCCACCTACGAAAGGTTGATAATCACATTCATGTTCAAAAGTGAAGATTACCGGCGAGCGTTGAAACGCAAGCTAACTGTGAATATGTGTATACTGTGCCGGGTGAAACAGAAAGAATCGGTACGGCCTCGTCTCAATAGGGGAGCTCGCCCATGAGAGTGGCCGGCTTGATCTTCAGTCCTTATAGCTTCGTTTTTACCGGGCAATCTAAACTTTGGAGGCGCCTATGGAGCGTTATGTCTGTATTCACGGTCATTTCTACCAGCCACCAAGAGAGAATCCGTGGCTCGAGGCGATAGAAATTCAGGACTCTGCCTATCCCTACCATGACTGGAATGAAAAGATCACCGCAGAA
>JADGQN010000116.1 GCA_017881765.1 Syntrophobacterales bacterium
TATGTGTGCCAGGCATGGCGTGCAGCGTCTATGCTTCCAACAGGACGTGGTTTCCTGTTGGATACTCGGAGGTGAAAGTCCTCTACGAGCCCTGATGATGGGAATCGTTAGCGGAACAGCAAGGGTGTCCATCTTGAGGTGGAATCCGAAGGAAGCTGCAGGCAAAGTCCCGGCCCGAGGAACACGAAGCGCATACGAGGCAGCTCCATCTGGGCGAGGGGGCATAAAGACCCAAAGCCCTATAGTCATCCAGGAAGGTGGAGAAGTAGATGCGACGGGCATATGGGATGAAGGTGGCACGTCTTACCCTGGGAGACCTCTTTGCCTGCCTCGGTGCTACTGCCATCGCGAGGTGGCGGGATGGGTAAAGAGGGGTCAGCAGAGGCCATAAGAGTCGGCCCAACCAGCCGACAAAGGGCCGAACCTGTCAGTGAGTTCATGATGCCTTTTCTGTTTATCGAGCGCAGATGCCTCGTATGAGGGCCTAAAGCCGGAAGCAGCGGGCGGAACCCGCGAGGTAAGGCTGGGCGCGCAAAGGATAGCAGGCATTGACATCAGAGAGGACCTAACTGGCAGGAACCGCCTTGGTACGGAACCGTATGCCAGGTGGTGTGGGAGGACGGCGGGGGCGACCCCGCCTCCTACCCGATCGGCTCAGGAGCAGCAAAAACATCGCGGAGTGTAAAGACTGATAAAAGGAGCAGGATGTCATCTAACGCTGTTGCGTTTTTATCACCCCATTCGAGGACAGGCTTCTTTTCTTTTGCCGGGACTTCGACTTCTGCAGTAATCGCGTGCGCCCCAGTGTTTATGGGTCGGTCAAACTCGCTGTACACCGGAACAAGATGCTGCAGCACCTGAACTCGCTCCTTGTATTCTTGGACCCTTTTAAAGAGATACCCATGGATTGTTATCTTCCGGCAGCCGTGAGGAAAAATGAGATTGTAAACGTATCTTAAGCGATTCGGCGTCTCTTTATTCATAGTCCTTCGTCATCGAACGAAAAGCTCACCGGGAGGCAGGCGCCGTATCCTGCCGATCCGGTGCAGCGGATGGTTGGACGATTATTGTATGTCCCAGTCTTCATCATAGCAAACTACAAGCTTCATAGCGTTTCTTACGAAACCAAGTATATCGAATTCTGCTTTCCAAGACTCACTACCTTTCTTACCGTGTAACACGATTCCAGGTTTGGCTGGTAATAGGATTTGGATTTCCCTGGCGTGTATGATCTTGTTGCAAGCTTCTCTTAACGAAAGAATGTCTGTTTCATTAAGACGTCCCACGATGGTTTGGGCAAATTCCCTTGTTCGGCTGTTTTGCATCAGACTATCGTCAATCATTCGTAACTGCACGGCAACAGAAATTAGCGTTTGATGAATTTCCTGATCTTCGTATGCGTGGAAGATATGAATCTCAGCATCTTCAGGTGGAGAAAATTCCTCTCTGATTTGTCGGCTTGCAATCGCCATGGCGGCCAGATGGTAACACTGCTTCTCTATACCGGTGGTGTCGAATAGATATTTCGTCATGTTAGTCTATGCCGTCCAACAGTGAGCTAACCGGCGCGGGAGGGCCGGAACTATGAATAAAGAGACGCCGAATCGCTTAAGATACGTTTCACTGCTGTCCAAGATAATTCAAATCAAGGTATGACACCCCCATAAAACAGGGATTTTGGACGGGTATTTTGCCGGTTCCGGAATGAGGTTACCCCCTCTCTTTGCTCCCATGCTGTCCAATATTTAGAACTCCAGCGCAAGCTGCTCACCTGTCGGAATGATCGGAGGCACCTCATACGGGCTATCGATCCATGCCCAGAGATCCCGGTAGGTAAAGAGGTTGTAGCGCAGCATGGCCACGAGATTTGATATTGACCACGCAAACCGGGATTTGAACTTCAGGTACTTCAGGATGAGTACCGCGATCAGTGCTGTCCAAATCTGGATCATGAGCGCGTTGGGAGAGGTCCCGACGAAGGTCTTGATCTTCAGGTTCTGCTTGATGGTCTTGAAAAAAATTTCAATCTGCCAGCGGTCCTTATACGTAGAGGCGATGGTCGTGGAACCGAACGACAGATGATTCGTGATCAGCACGATCGTTTCTTTCTTCTCCTCATCCCATACCTCGATCCTTCTCAGCGGGTAGGGATACTTCTTCTGCGCAAGGTGGCCCTGGAACGTGATGATCTGATCTTTACGGATGTTCCTATGTTCTGGAACGGACCGCCTTTCAATGATTTTGTACTGGGCATTCCTCTTCTGCCTTGTCACGAAGAAGACGCCTTGGCAGGTCCACCGGGCAAAGAGCTTGTAGTCGGTGTAACCACGGTCGGCAACTACGATGGAGCCCTTGGGGAAGGAAAGACCTCTCGCGATGTTGATCTCGTGGACACTGCCTTCGGTGATATGGGCAAAGACCGGGAGGTAACCGTCATGATCGAGGAGAAGGTGCAGCTTCACCGCTCCCTTGGTCTGGCGGTACGTGGCCCAGTCAAAGAGCGAAACGCAGAGCTCAATAAGGGAGGCATCGAGGCTGAAGAGCTTGTTCTTGAAGCGGAACTTCTTCCCTGGTGCAATAGCCTGGCATTTGGCCAGGAGCTGGTAGAACACTTTCTGGTAGAGCTGCCACGGCCGCTTCTCATTGGCGTAGGATAACGTGGAACGTGAAGGAGCATCCTCGATGCCGAGATGCTTGAGCTTACCGAGGCAGCTCGCGAGGCCTCCGCAAATCTCCCGGAGAGAACGGGCCTGGCCGAGCTGGCAGAAGAACATGGCGACGAACTGTCCCCACGAGGTAAAGCCCTTTGCTCCTTTCTCGCTTTTTGTTTCTCTGACAGCCTCGTAGAATTCTCTCTTCGAGAAGATCTGTAGAATTTGACCGAAGATACTGCTAAACTGATTCATGGGCGCCCCCCTCGGGTCTTTTATTTGTTGCCTGCACAACAACAAATTCTAACCTGCTCGGGGGCGTCTCCTCAACGATTTCTGTCAGAAATGTTTCTCAGAAATTATATTGGACAAGTATGGGTTCCGATAAAAGAATCCTGGTCGATCTCGACGGGAATCTCCGCCCCGCAGATTTCTTTGATTTCAGCTTTAGTCTGCGGAAGCTGCTCCTCTAAAACCTGCTTCAATAAACGTTTTTCTTGAAGTCCCATACGCGTCCTCCTTGGGGTATTGTTCGGTCAACCGGTCCCAACGTGGAGAAACCAATATACAGCCGGATGTGAATGTTTATCGGCAACACAAAAATAAAGTTTAGAAGATAAGGCAGGGCGAATTGTTTGCAAGGATTGGTTGCGCCGGCCTCATTTATGGGTCAGATCCGGCTCCGGCGCAACCTTTTTGTATTGTCCGTCACTGAATCTGTATGTCTCGCTCCTGTTGACGGGTTCGATCTTTTCGTTACGCTTTTCTGTTCCGGAATAGGATACCCGGATGTCGGGAAATTCTGCATTACCCTCCACGAATTCAGTTTTCGCATCCCACTCCCATGTTTCATCCTCTCCCGAACCCCTATTGTCGTGGTGGGTTTGAAGCAGCAGCACTTCCTTGTATTGACCCTCGATCTTTGTTGCTAAGACTAACGTCTTGCCCGCATAGCCAAAGTGCATGCCGCCGAGTTGAAACTGCAAGGCTGGCCCACTTTTCCCCAGCTTTAGCAGCGTGGCCACCGGCGCCCTCCCGAACGAGCCCATATTCAGGGCATCTCTTTGCTCAAACGTGCGCCTCCACTCTTTGCCGCTCCCTGAAAACTCAAGGATGCTGATGGTCGCGCCGCAGGCGTGGCAAAGACCCTGATCCGTGAGGCTTACCAGGACGAGGCACTGGTTTAGATTGTCGGATGACTCGAGGAATGACACATAATCAACAACGCTGGGGCTCGTTTGGGCATTGCCCCACCCTGAAACGATCTCCTTCGCCAATTTCACTCTATCCTGCCC
Source organism: Syntrophobacterales bacterium (assembly GCA_017881765.1). Taxonomy (GTDB): domain Bacteria; phylum Desulfobacterota; class Syntrophorhabdia; order Syntrophorhabdales; family WCHB1-27; genus JADGQN01. Next base: position 3,947 of record JADGQN010000116.1, read on the forward strand.
GTACGGACAAGCCTTGGCGGGAAATGGAACGAGCGACATGGCAAAGCCCAAGATCATCGTTGCGATCAATAGTCTCATCGCTTACCCCCCTCATTTACAACCAGCTTACTGATTTTGCCAGGGTAGGATATTCGACGGGAGGAGGTTGATAGTTGTCTGCCGGATATCCCAACACACATCCATCAAGCGCATATTCCCCGCCGGGAATGCTGAGAAGTCTGCAAAAATCCGGGTCACTATCCAATTGCATCGTCGCACTGACAAGCTGAAGACCGATACCGAGTGACGTTGCCTTCAGCCACATATTATGAAGGCAGTAGCTAAGCGATTGCGCGGCAATCGGAGGCGTTCCCTTTTTTTCTCCGACAACGACAAAATATGGTGCGTTACCGACACCGGGCACGCCTTGTTGCCCGATTAGTTTTAGATTCTGCACAAAAGGAACCGGACCCACCTTCTTTTCAAGTTCATCGGCCAGCTTTGCTATTCCATTTTTGAGACAATCCGCCGCGGCTTGCATAGCTGCTGATGACTTTCTAATCACGAATACCTTTCTAAAGTCAGGTTTCCCGGCAACCGCGCGTGCTGCAAATGGCGCTAATAGGCCCGCTTGAATTATTGCCTCAACGGCCTCCTGGCTTGGCGGGGCAGAACTGAACTCTCTTACTGAACGTCGTGCTCTTATGATTACGTCAAGGGCTGCACTATGCGCGGGGACGATTTCTTCAAACATAGCTCCTCTCCTTTCATTTGTTGTTTTTTCTGACATGCCCAGCCATAAAATCAGCCGACTAGTTCATGAGGTCGGCTGGAGTGATACATGTACGCCCGCCATGGGCGTGAGCGTATGGGGCGAAAGTCCCCTGTACGAGAACCGAGGATGTCCATATGATGGATGCTACCAGAAGTATGAGCCGAAGGCAAGGACCGCTTACAGGTGCTGCTTACAGTTGTGCCTTTGGCGAGACCCCAGCCCCTGTTTCCACTTTTTGGAGAGGCCGAATATGAAAATCGATTGCAGCGGTGGGAAGGCCGGCTGGATCGTGGCTATCAGGGTGCTGTGGAGGATAGACTACAGGATCCATAGAAGAACGGCAGAGAGATGCGCCACTGGTAGTTCCATGTATGTCCACCGTCACCAAATTTCATGACCGGCAGCAAAGACGGATTATTTAAGGTGTATGAATGAAAGCGACTTGGTATTACTTCCTGTAGACGTGCACGCCGCCCACGATGGAATCCTTCCGGGATCGGTGAGCCAGAATTTCGATCATGTGCTCCTGAAGACGCACACCCTTCGGGAGGAGTTTCACACCGCTCAGCGAATAGACGTCGTCGGCCAGCACCATGTCCGGGGCGAGCTGGTCTACCGTCACCTTCCGGATGTCGAGGGGCATTGACTTACCTTTCTCCATAAGAAGGTTCGCGAGCAGCCCCGCCACGGAAGGGTCGAGCATACGGTTCATGGCAGCCCGTACTTCACTCACCACCTCATCGATGGAAAGCCCTTTCGCGAGAAGCTCTTCCTGAAAGGTAATCGCTCTGAGTATCCTGGCGCCAATCGGAATCTCGTCGTGCCGCAACCCGTCCGGGCAACCTGAGCCATCGTAGTTCTCGAGCTGGTGATAGACACTCTCCATGGCCTCCTCGAAACCGGTTATGGCCGATATGATCATTGAGCCGATGACCGGGTACTGGAAGTACGCCGTTGCGCACGATGGCCCGCTCATCTCGGGGATCTCTTTGATAAGCTGATCGGAAAGTCCCACCTTGCCGATCTCATGACAGATGGCCGCGAAGGTAACGCTCCGCGTATCCTCGAAAGAGAGCTTCAGACCTTCTGCGATATACTCAGCGATGCCCCGTGCGACCTCTGCGCGTTCCCCGGCGCCCGGGATGCGGCTGTCAAGGATCTTGACGAGAATAGCGGTTAATTCCTTAAAATTTCGCTCGAGGAGCCGGTTCGTCTCGGCCAGCTGCTTCTGTCCCTCTTCCAGTTGAGTGTGCAAGCGCTTGATGCGCAGTAGTGCTTTGACCTTCCCGAGGAACACGTCACCCGGCACGTCCTTCTCGACATAGTCATCTGCCCCGTGCGACAGGGTCGAGATTTTGACCAGCGCGCTTTGTTCTCCGCTGAGCAGAAGGAACATAGTCGAGGAGAGCTCATCGTTGCTCTTTACATATTGGCAAAACTCGGATCCGTCCTTGTCCGGCAAGTGGTAGTTGCTGATGATGAGGTCGGGTTTCACCTCGTGGGCGCACTTGATGCCTTCTTCCGTGCTCATCGCCATGAAGAGTTCGTGCGAGGGGTTCTTGCGCAGCAACCCGAGGGCAATCCCCAGATCCACGCGATTGTCGTCGACGACCAGTATCTTAGCCTTTCTTTCATCTTCTGCCATTTTCTCCACCTTTTGCTGAAGTCGCGCCCGCCGCGCCCGCTGCTGCTCCTTGCGCCACCGGCGTTCCCGGTGCCGCCGGTGTGGGGGCCGTGGGCTGTGCCGCTGCCTTCTGTTCGCCCTTCGCGAACTCCACGAGAATCGTCACGCGGCGGTTGGAGAAGTCGAGAGGCTTTTCCGCATGCTTCAATCTCTTGTCGGCGTAACCGTGTACCCCGGTGATCTGCGCGTCGCGCACGCCTGTGTCCGTCAGCACCTTCCTCGCTGCGTTCGCGCGGTCTGCGGAAAGCTCCCAGTTCGTGTAGCCTGTACCAACGTAAGGTCTCGCGTCGGTGTGTCCCTCGATCACCACGTTGTTGGGGAGTCCCGCAACCGTCTCGGCGATAACTCTTAGCAGTTTGACCGCATCCGGTTTAAGATGCGCACTGCCCAAATCGAAGAAGAGGCCTTCCGCGCTCTCTATCAACTCTATCCGGAGCCCCTCTTTTGTGAGCGTGATCTGGATCTTGTCTTTAAGGTGGTCGAATTCGGGCATCGACGCGATGATCTTTGCCAGTTTCTCGCCTTCGGCCTTGAGCCGCTGTACCTCCGCCTCGGTTGGATCGTCGGGCGGCTTCGGGTCTGGCAGCACCTTGATGGTTTTTCCGCCCGGCATGATGCCGTCGCTCCCCTTGGTCGTCGCGTGTATGGCCCCGGGGTCCCGGAAATACCCTGCGATCGCCTCCTTGACAGGTTTGTTCTGGCCTATGATCCAGAGCACGATAAAGAGCGCCATCATCGCGGTCACAAAGTCTGCGTAGGCGACCTTCCAGGCGCCGCCGTGGCCACCCTCGTGTGCCCTTGCCTTCTTTTTTACAATCCGTATGGTCTGGTGCTTTTCGGGGTCGCTCATTTATCTGATATCCTTCACGTACTCTTCCATTTCCACGAACGAAGGTCTCGCCTCGTTAGGGATACAGCGCCGGGCAAACTCGACGCAGACGATCGGCTTGAAGCCCTTGGCAAAGGCTGCGATTGCCGACTTGATCACCTCGTATACCATCATCTCCTCTTCGCCGGCGATGTCTATGTTCGTGGCGAGCGGCTGTAAGAACCCATACGAAAGGAAAATGCCCAGAAATGTACCGACCAGGGCCGCGGCCACCTTGTGGCCGATCTCTTCCGGTGGACCGTCGATCGCCTGCATGGTGATGACGATTCCAAGCACCGCGGCCACAATGCCGAGGCCCGGCATTGAGTCGCCGATTTTCTGGAGCAGCATGCCCGGCCTCTTGCTGTCAGCGTGGTGTGTCTCGATGTCGCCGTCCATGAGCGCTTCCAGGTCGTGGGGCGCGATACCACCGATGATAACCATACGGAAGGTGTCGGTGATGAACAAGATCATGTCATCCCGTCCCATGAGATCGCTATATTTGGTAAAGATCGCACTTTCCTCCGGACTCTCGATGTGCTTCTCCAATGCGATCCAGCCTTCCTTCTGCCCCTTGTGAAGCAACTCGTACACAAGCTTGAGGAGCGAAAGATAGGTGTGCCGCGTGATCGTTTCGCCTTTGATCGCCGAGATCGACTTCTGCAGGATCTTCGAGAGGAGCTTTCCGCGGGCCGAGACAAGGAGCGCCCCGATGGCGGATCCGCCGATGATCAGGAACTCCGCCCCCTGCATGAGCACCAGGAATGGGCCGCCCTCCAGCGCGAACCCCCCGAGCACAGCGGCAAGGACCACAACAAACCCGACAATAGTCAGCACAAAGGACCTCCACTCCGGGGCACGTTTCGATTTGGATGGCGCAGATATGACTCTCCGGGGAGCGCCGCACTCGTCAACCCTCGATTAGCTTATCGGTTGACGGCTGGTGAACTTTAGCACGGGGCAACCGAATTGCCACACAAGAAATGTTACCGAAAGGATGGCCAATACGCGATCGTTGACTCATAAATGATGTTACCGATGGGTGTTCCGGAGAGGGAGGTACATTTGAGTTTACGATCGAAGCGAGAATATGTCGAAGCGATCCTTCTGCGCTACAAGCACGCCTCCCGGCAAGAGAAGAAGATCGTACTCGATGAGTTCTGTGCAACGCTGGTCTATCATCGAAAGCATGCGATACGCTGAAGGGGTTTACGCGCTTCACCCAACCGAAGCCCAAGCAGAGAGAAAAGTCGCCCACGCTCCTGTGATGCTCACGTACCCGGGCCAGACGCCCCGGCGATCTTAGCCCTTAACCATTTATAGGGAAAAAACATCGAAACATTCTTTTGGTAGTCTCTGTATTTTTCGCCAAACTGGAGAACAAGTTTTCGCTCTTCCAGAATCGCTCCAACGACAAAATAGGCGGAGATAACGATATTGTTGAGAAGGGCAGACAGACTTATTTCTCTTGCCCATATAATCATAATGCCGGAAATGTACCAGGGATGGCGGATCGCGCTGAGGATGCCTGTTGTATTGAAGGTATCATGTTCGGAAAGGGTGTGGTCTGCCTGCCCCGTCTTGATCTGATGGATGCCCAGAAACTGTGACATACGGTAATGGCTCGCACCGGCGATAAATAGATAGAGACTGGTCACCTGCAACAAGTACTTCGCGATTGCCAGGGGGCCTTGCCAGCGAAAAATAGGCGCCCCCTCGATAGATATCGAATAGTACGCCAGTGGAAGCAGAGTTACCAGAGCCACGGTATTGTAAAAGAGACGATAAAACCGGTACCGGTCACCGAACTTCTTCTTCATATAGTCGGTCACGGCCGTGGTTATCAGGGTGCTGTGAAGGGCACACCACAGGACCCATAGAATAACGGCAGCGAAATACGTCACTGGCAATTCCATGCTATGTCCCCCACGGGGGCCGACTCTCACTCATCTACTGGTGTACACCCGGCATGGGCGTGAGCTTAAGGGGTATAAGTCCCCTGTATGAGAACCAAGGGTGTCCGCTCATATATAAGGGATGCTACCAGAAGTACGAGCCGAAGGCAAGGGCGGGGCCAGTGATTCCATTCGATCCTGTCTTGACAGCACAGGTATTAGTGCTTTTGTTTTAGTAATGAAGGTTATACTGGGAACGGTCTGCAGTGTAACGTGAGGTGGCGAGGTGCCGCTTTACATGTACTGACCAAAAAGGCTGTAACGGAATAGGGGCGAACGCGCAATCAGACCCCCTCGTACGACTGACGGTCGCGTGGAAACTTGCAACAGCAGGGGAATATGAACATTAAAAAGCTTCTGATCCTGTTGGTGATCGCAACCACCGTTTGGACCGGCATGGGCCAGCCTGCGGCGAGTCAATCATCGGCCCCGCTTCCTCTTCTGGAGAAAGGACAGCCGGTGGACTGGTGGTTCGTTTTCAAATTCAATGCCGCAACCTTTCCCGGCTGTGGAGATAATGCCGAGCGATCGTGCCTTTTTGGCGGTACCGTGCAGGACTATAAGGGCCAGTTCAGTCAGCAGTTTGTTTACGCAAGTAGCAAAGACCCTTCGGTTCAAAAGGGGGCAGGCTGCTTAGGGGGCACGCTGAAAGACCCCGTAGGAGCTACCTTCGATCAGGTATATTACGGTTCCTACTATTACGTTATATGGAACGATCAGTTCGATGACGATCCCCCCATTCATGGGTGCTCGGGCGGTTGCGATTCCCCCTGGGGGCATGCCAAAGGCATGCTTGCCTGGAATGACGTTGGCGATGGTTTTGTCATGCAGGTCTCAACCCCGTCCTGGCCCGCTTCCGGGAGCAGTGCCTTTCCCCGCAAGGATGGAAATACGTTGGGGTGTATAGCAGACAATAACATTGAATTCAGCCAGCATTTCTTTGCCTTGAAACTGAGTAAGGACGATCTGATAGAGATCCTGCAAGCCCTTCAAAACGCCAGTGTTGTAACAGACCCGGACAATCGCCAGATAGTATCGAACGGAGGACCACCTGAAGCTCAGGCCCTTGTGAAACAGCTCGGGAAGAAATCCGCCTCCACAACACGTATGACGGCGAAACTCTCGTCTGGCGTGGAGCTACTTTCTAAACCGTCGGACCTCCCGGTTCCGCCGTGGCAAATGGTTTCCGCGACACTTAACCGCGTTCCTCTCAGAACGGCCACGTGGTGGGCTCGTCCCAGGATTAATACAACGACTGAGACCACTGCTGTCGACTGCTGGGCAGGGCAACTCGGTACCCCAGGTCCGGTTCAAATTGCGACAACAGGAGCGTGGGACGGAACTACGATCGGCCTTAAGGGCGGACCACAGCCTGATAACAACCATGCAAAAATAGGCGTTTCCACCGATCCGAGTCAGCCGTATGCCATTTTCGGCGACCTGAACCAGCAGGGAACTTTGTCCGGTAACTGCAAGAGCAGCCAGAACGGCAGGGGAGGCACGTTTTATATATTGAATAATAAAGTTCTGTTTGACAGTCTGACCGGCCTTATCAAGGGAGAAACAGCCGACACGGTGGCAAAATAGGGAACTGAATTTCGAACCCTGCCCCTGCCTCGCCTCCCGAATGAATTGTCGGATAGCGCAATCTATTTCGATTAGTTGCCACGCCGCTTCACTCGATCGGATGGACCGGAAAGGAGATTGGGTTGTCTTCCACCACGCCAGATACAATCGGATAAAGTAAAGCTGTTGGGGTGCACTCCTTCGGTGCTGTCCCCGCCGGCAATTTCACTTCTGGCGTCTTCGTCATACCGGCAACTGCCGTTGTTAGACCAGTAATTGCACTGATTGT
>JADGQN010000494.1 GCA_017881765.1 Syntrophobacterales bacterium
GAAGGGATACGGGTCTTTCTCGACCCGAAGAAGGTTGAGGCGTGGTCCGAGATAAAGAACTGGTTTTTCAAACTGAAGCCTAAAAAGGAGCAGGACGACCAGCTCCTGATCAGGCAGATCAGGGAAGCCGGGACCGCCATTTGCAGCATCAGGCGCGTAAAGGTTGCCGGCCGTATCCTTGAAAAGCGCCACAGAGTCGGTTTTGCCGTTTGTCCACGCTGCAAAGAAAGCTACCCAACTGCTGACGGCGCACTCTGTCTCGCATGTCAAGACGTGACCCCATATCTGGTCGAGTCATGAATTTAATGCTTCCTAGCGAAGCGGTCGTCCTAGCCCGCAGGGCGGTCGTCCTAGCGAATGGAATGAGCGATCTTCCTAGCGAAGCGGTCAGGAGTCCAATATGGGTGAGATCTTACATACATCGCGCATCAAGATCGTAAGAGTGAAGGGACCCACACGAAAGGCGATGGTAGAAGGCTTCGACGAGCCAATCTACTATGGCGTACACGGCGGCATCAAGCGCTTCTACAACGTTGAGCCCGAGAAGGAATACCCCGCCACCCTGGACCACATGGTAGCCGCAACCGCCGGCTGAATGATGGGGACACTGGCCACGGCACTGGCCGGAAAGGGCATTCCCACCACCGAAGACCTGTACTGGGCTGAAGTCGAAGGGGATATCGAGAAGGTCAACGATATTCCCAAAATCACGCAGATCCGCGTCAGATACCATTTGAAAGTCTCCAAGGAAAAGGTGTCTGGCGCCAAGGAGGCCTTTTCCACTTACATCACGAGGTGTCCTGCGGCGCAAAGCGTGATCGGGTGCATCGACATCCGCGATGAATTAATGGTGTGTAATCTTAAGTCTGTGCAGTAGCAGCCCTGAAATCAACCATGAATTAACCATGAATAACATTGACAAACCGCCAGGGGAATGTTAACAAATCTGTGCGCCCGAAGGCAGCAATGCAAGGGCATGGAGGGGATTATGAAGTTATTAAGGTTCATCGTTCTCATTCTTTCGTTGTGCATGATGCTTTCACTCGCTTCAACCACAGCAGTAACCGCGGCTGAGCTTGTCCCGTTTTATACCCCAGCTGTGGGTGGCACCGGTTACATCCTCGGCGCAGGCGTTGTCACCGTCACGAACAAATATCTACCCGAACTGAAAATGATCCACGAAAGCACGACAGGGTCGATGGAAATCGTACGACGCATGATGCAGCGTGAGACTCAGAAGAAGGACTGCTTCGGCCTCTTTGGTACGGTTGACGCGTGGAATGCCATGAACGGAAAGAACGAATACGCAGGAAAACCTTTCCCGGGTCTGCGGGCGCTCACGTATGTGCTCGGCACCGATGTTTACTTCGCGGTACCTGCCAAATCCTCCATCAAATCATATGCTGACGTCAAAGGGAAGCGTATCGGCATAGGCGGACCGGGAAGCACAACGGCTAATACAGCGCTCTATCTTCTCGAAGAGGCCGGAGTCTTCAAGAAGGATTTCAAACCTTATTATTATGTTTTCAGGGAAATCGTGGAAGGGATCCAGAACGATAGTCTCGACGGGGGTTTTTTCGTGGGAGGATTTCCTATTGCAGCCTATTCCGAGCTCGCAACCCAGCAAAACGTCCGGATCGTCCCCGTGGACGAAAAGGTTTTGAAGAAGGCAACGGCCGAGCACCCATACTACTATCGAACGGTAGTAAAGGCGAAATCGTATAAAGGCCTGGAACAGGATACGCCCGTGCTCGGGTTCACCACGGCGATTTATGCCCACGCGGCTATGAGCGATGACCTCGTTTACAAGGTCATCAAGAACCTTTTTGAACACAAGGCGGACTATTACGCTATTCATGCCTCTGCCAAGGATATGACGGTGGAGGATGCGACAAAAGGGATTCCCATACCGTTTCATCCGGGAGCTGCAAAGTATTTGAAAGAGATCGGGGCAATGAAGTAGAGTTACTGAAGCCAATAACCTTGGCTCATAAAATTCCACGCGAGGAGGAACTGCTGATGGACAAACATGATCCCGCGCATTGGTATAACCGGACACGGGAAGAAATCCGCACCCGGGGAGCAATCTTCAACATCAATGAGGGTATCGATATCGACAATGGCAACAAATGCATAACGAGGCTCATAGGATGGCCGGGAATAGGCACGCGCATGGTTTCCTTCCACCTGCTGATTCATAAGCCCGGAGGCGCTTACGCGATGCACAGCCACCCTATCTCCGAGGAGAGCGTGACCTGCATACGCGGCAAGGGAGAAGTCAACTTCGGTTCCGGCTGGGAAAAGATTGAGGCCGGCAATCTGATATTCGCGCCGATCGGCTCTGCCCATGCGACGCGTAACGATCCCTCTTCCAAAGAGGACTTCGTGATCCTTTCTTATGTCTGTCCGTCCCCCCTGGAGTGGTACCAGGAAATCGGCCTGATGGTGAAGGGTGAGTTCAACACAAACCAGATTGATCTCCTGATGCTCAACACCCTGACGGATACCATTCCAACAAAATGCGTAATGAAAGAGAATGAATTGGGCGGAGCCGAGCGTGCAGAGGTTAAAGGCTATGCGGAGGTTGCCAAGAGCGGAGGGGTATTTAACATGTACCGGGGTGCGCCTTTCAGGGGCTACGGCGGTCTCATGAAATTCATCATCTGGCCCGGGGTCGGCGCAAAAAATTGCGGCCTCCATCACGCGCATCATGAGCCGGGCGTGGCGTTCAAGCCGCATGTGCACCCGATCTCAGAGGATGCCATCCTGATCTGGGACGGCGAGGGCATGGGTTATCTGGAGAGCCGCTGGATTGAAGTTTCCGAGGGGGATATCATTTACGCCCCTGCCACGGTCAGGCATGGCACCGGATGCCGCAAGGATCAACCCAAGATGATGCATGCAGCCGGTTGCGCTTCCCCACCGCAGTTTGATTTATATGAACAGGCAGGCTATCTGAAAGATGGCAAGTTTACCGATTTCCCGCTTGCAAAGGGCGATGTTGGGAAATGAGTCTTCTTGAGGTTACCGCCGTTACCAAATTTTTCGGCGGCTTAAGAGCGCTCTATGACATATCTTTCAGCCTTGAGCAAGGTGAGATCCTTGGCTTGATAGGGCCGAACGGCGCGGGAAAGACCACCCTCTTTAACATCATCGCGGGTACCTTTCCTCCCACTTCAGGGTTCGTAAAATTCGACAATACGGAAATTACATTGCTGGGTCCGCGCCAGATATGTCATAAGGGGATCTCAAGGACCTATCAGCTTGTCCGTCCTTTTTCGAGTCTCACCGTCTATGAGAATGTACTGGTAGGGATCTACTACGGGAAAACAGAGAGGGA
>JADGQN010000117.1 GCA_017881765.1 Syntrophobacterales bacterium
TTCGCGTCAAACCATCCCGGGAAAAGTCCTTCTGATACTGTACAGATCAACGGCAGGACCCAGGTGCTGTGGCCTGTTCATTGCGTCCAGGGCGCCGAAGATGCCAAGTTGCTGATCGACAACAGCCTTTTCGAAGCTGTTGTCAAAAAAGCGCAGAATCCGCAATTTGACAGTTATTCCGCCTTTAAGGACGATAGTGGCGTCAAAACAGAGCTGGAGGCGATCCTCCGTCAACATGGCGTTGCGTCAACCGTAATTTATGGAATCGCCACCGATTATTGTGTCAGAGCGACAGCTATCGACCTGGTTCTTGCCGGGTTTAAGGTGGTTGCTGTGAAGCAGCTTTGTAGAGGTGTCACGCCTGAGACCTCCGCTCAGGCTCTCGAGCTGATGCAAACGGAGGGGGTCAGGGTTATCGAAAACCCGGACATACGCGAGATCAAGTCGCTCATGTGAAAGACTGAATCCCTGTTCAGGGCAATAAACGGTTGGGGGGAATTGGCTACGTGCTACACATCTCCCGTCGTATCGTCACGGTTGGGCTATCGGAGTCGGAGACTCTTCCCCTTCTTGCTTCTCCGTCACGGTCTCTGTTCCCGGAGCGCCTGCTTCTGTTTCCGGAGCGTCTGGCTCTTTTTCGGTTTGGCCAAACCGCCGCTGCCTTTTCTCTTGCTGCTTTTGCAGGCGATTCAGCTCCTTCCTCCGCTTTTCACCCTTAAACTGCCCACGACGTTTTGGCAAGTCAACCTCCTACGTTTTGTGCATCGCCGGAACTCCCGCTCCAGCAACACCGGAATTTTAACCGCCGTGCAAACCCGACGCTAAGCAATGGCCAGCCATATAAACGCATAGGCCTCGTCCGTCTATTCTACCATTAATTTCTTCTGTGCGTCTTTCAAAAGCTCAACAACTGCATTCAAGCTCTCAGGTACCAGCGAGATGCCCTCGGGCGTTGGGGACAATTCCCCGTCATTGATTATCTGATAGACGCGCAGATCCACGACCTTTGCTCCTTTATGATCGTCTATCGTAACCAGTATCCTGTGTCTAGAGTTCCTCGCAATCTTTCCTACTAGCACATAAACCTCCTTTTACCCTTGTATAGAAGATGAGCACGCATTACCCCATTCGCTCATGGCCGAACCCCTGCACGACTCTGTGGTGCTTGATACAACTAATGTAAGCTATTTACTGTTCTCGTGGAGCTGGCACTGGGGAAGGAACATTAAGTAGCTTGGACCGGCACTATTTTACCACACATTCTGCTGTAATGCCAATCCACCGACAGGCAAACGCAGATAAAGGTAAGAAATAAAGCAGGTTGAGGTAGAGACAAGGACATATGACAGCGAGTCACGTCATAGAGCGTTTGTATTTCTTTACCTTCACTCTAGTCCTTACCTTTGCCTGCCCTATCCTTTTCCTTTTTCTCGCTTCTTATATCAATTTGCATTCAAGATGGAAACCGAGGCGGCAGCGAGGAGCCGATAGCGCAGCATCCTGTAAGGACGCAGGCGTACTATAAGTACGTCGAGGAGAGCGATAGCGTAGCATCCTGTAAGGACGCAGCGACAACGAAGGTATACGCTTGAATGCAAATTGATACTACTCCGCGATGGGAGTCCGGCTCGACGGATCCCGCGTGGCCTTCCAGCGGCTCACGGTGCGGCCGGTCCCTCCTTGTGCTATCCCGCCCTCTATGGTGTCGCCGGAGACACGCCCCTCGAAAGAGAGCACGTCTTTGGTCCCCTGCCGGTTCCGCTCCACCGAAAAAAGAAGCCTGTCACCCCGGAGGGACTGGTTTGTGACGGTATAGGTCTCCTCTCCGATGGTTAGAGAGCCCTTCACCTTCTGGAACTTCTGTGTGAGAAGGAGGGAATTACGCTGCTTCTCAGAATCTATCCATCGCCATGTACCGGTAACATTGGCGGGCACTACGAAGAAATGGAGGGTATGGCCCTCGACCTCACGCGTAGCGTCGTCCCCCCACTCACCCATGGTGTGGCTGTGCGAGACGATGCGTGTGCCGGGCTTAAGCATCTTGAGGAGTCTTGGTCGCAGCTTCAAATTGACTTCAGGCCAGAGATAGAGCATCACGACCGTGGCATTACTGATGTCTGTCTCGAAAAGATTTTGTTCGAAGAAACGGACGAGCCGGGTGACCCCTGCCCGCTCCGCGTTCTCTCTACTTTCCCTGATGCGAACCGGATCCATGTCGACGCCCACGCCCTTCGTTCCTCGCTCTTTCGCCGCCATTATCACGATCCGCCCGTCTCCGCAGCCCAAATCATAGATCAGGTCTTCGGACGTCACGTTGGCCATATTCAACATCTCCGCGGCGATCCCGTAGCTTGTAGGCTCATAAGGCACGTCGAGTTCCGATTTCTCCTTGGCACTTGCCTGATGCGGACTGTATAATGTGCCTCCCCACGGAAGCGTCATCAGGGTGAGCGCCAACAGAAGGATCGTATACTTTCTTGCCATAAATCATTCTCCTTCGATTCAGGTTTGTCCCGGGTAAATCACTTGAGATCCCCGGAAGCAGCCCTACAGTTTAGCACCGGATACTATTCCTGCCAAATCAAATGTTGCTGCCTATCGTGCCGCATGGTCTTTTACTAATGCGGTCATTAGTAGAGTCACATATATCACCCTCCCCTTCATCCCCTCCCCTCAAGGGCGGGGAAACAGCACAACCCTCTCCCCCGGGTACCCGCCCGCCCGGTGGGCGGGGAGGGTGGAGAGAGGGCGAGGGTGAGGGGGCCTTACTTATGAACTCCTTAGTAAGTTTGTGGATTTGAACATTGAAAGATTGTTTAGAATTTGGATATTGGGATTTGGAATTTGAAATAAGCACCGATCGTTTCACCGCTGCCACAGGATCCGATTGGCTTCGAGGGGGACCAGAGCGCCCGGGTAATGAGGTATGACTCGTGCCGTGTAGTCCGCAGCCGGGCGTGTGGAAGGCACCTCTGTCCTGTAGGCGTATCCGTTTGAGCCCACCAGTTGCTCACCGCGCTTCATCTCCCGGTACACCGGCTCGCAGCCGTTTACTCCATCGGTGTAGAGTTCCACCTGCACATTGGTTGGGTCAAGACCGCCCAGATAGACCTGGACCTCGAATAGGTGCTTCTCTTCGTCAGTTGTTACCTTCATCTCGCCGAACCGCAGATTCGACCAGGCTTGCTCCAGAGCATGTTGCCATCGCACTATCTGCGCGCCTATTGCACCCTTGTCAGCAGCGCGCTCACGATAAGCGACGGCAGCGGGGATGTAATACTGCTCGGTATACTCGCGCACAGCCCGGTTCGCGGAAAAACGGGGTGTCAACCGGGCCAAGCTCTCGCGTATGCGACGCACCCAGGCGGTGGAAATGCCCTTTGGGTCGCGAGTGTAAAACTCCGGGATCACCTCTCCTTCCAGCAGCGCGTAGAGTGCCTCCGCCTCAGCGGCATCCCAGGCCGGATCATGATCGTGTTCCTTGCCGTCGCCCAATGCCCACCCTACCTCAGGCGTATATGCTTCCGCCCACCAGCCGTCGAGCTCCGAGAGGTTCAGGCCTCCATTGACCAGCACCTTCATACCGCTTGTCCCGCAGGCCTCCCAGGGTCGCCGTGGCGTGTTAATCCAGACATCCACGCCCTGCACCAGTTGCCCGGTCAGAAGCATGTCGTAGTCGCTCAGAAAAATCACATGTTTGCGGGCTTCAGGGCGTCGGATGAAATTCATCCACTCCCTGATCAGGGCCTGTCCCGCCTGATCCGCCGGATGGGCCTTACCGGCAATGATGAGCTGTACGGGACACTGAGGGTCGGTGAGGATGCGAAGGAGCCTCTCAGGATCGTGCAGCAGCAGGTTTGGTCTCTTGTACGTTGCAAACCGGCGCGCAAAGCCCATCGTTAGTGCGTTCGCGTCAAAAATATGCTTTGCGCCCTCAACCTCCTCAGGTGATCCACCCGAGGCTTCCAGTTGCCGCGAAAGGCGTGCGCGCACGTAATCGACAAGCGTCTCACGTGCGGAAGCCCGGCACTCCCAGAGCCTGGAGTCGGGAAGAGCGCGTATATCCTCTTTCAGAGTCTCCAACGTTCCCAGCCAGCGATCCTTGCCGCACGCTCCCGTCCACAAGGAATCGGTCTCTTCCGAGTCCCAGCTTGACATATGGACCCCGTTGGTAACATGTCCGATTGGCACTTCGTTTTCGGGCCAGCGTGGGAAGAGCACTTGAAGGATGCGTCGGCTCACCTGTCCGTGCAAGCGGCTCACCCCATTGACTGCTCCGCTCCCTCGTATAGCAAGGTAAGCCATATTAAAGGGTTCAGAAGAGTCATCAGGGTTCTGGCGGCCAAGAGCCAGCAGATCGCTAAGCGAGATGCCGAGTTTGTTCTGAGCGTACCAACCGAGGTATTGTTCCATAAGCACAGGAACAAAACGGTCAAAACCCGCCTCCACCGGCGTGTGGGTGGTAAAGAGGTTGCCTGCCCGCGTCACTGCCAGTGCGACTTCGAACGGTTGCCCCGTCTCCTCCATGAAGGCGCGAGCCCGTTCCAAAACGGCGAAGGCGGCATGCCCTTCATTCAGATGGCAGACTTCCGGTTTAATACCGAGCGCGTTAAGGAGGCGCCACCCACCGATCCCAAGGATCAGTTCTTGATTGAGACGTAACTCCGGCCCGCCCCCGTAAAGTTCACTTGTAATCCCTCGACGAGCCGGGACGTTCGCCGGATCATTACTGTCGAGCAGGTAGAGCTTCACCCGGCCGACCTGGACCTGCCACGTACGCAGCCAGACCGAGTAACCGGGCAACGCGAGTTCCAGCCGCAGCCACTCCCCGTTCGGTGCGCGCAACGGCGTGATTGGCAATTGCCCGGGATCGTTATAAGGAAAGAGGGCCTGCTGTGCTCCGTCTTTGTCTATTACCTGGCGAAAATAGCCTTGCTGGTATAACAGCCCCACACCGACAACGGGCACGCCCAGGTCACTTGCGGTTTTGAGTTGATCGCCGGCCACGTTGCCAAGACCGCCCGAGTAAATGGGAAGCGCCTCGCTCAGCATGAACTCCATGCTGAAATAGGCAACAGCGGTGAGCGGAGCCTGCGGATGGTCCTGCTGAAACCATGCGGGTGACTCTGCCTCGTCACGCCTGGTTCGGACAAGGTCATCCACCTTCTTTCGGAAGGCTGGATCGTCCAGCGCACGATGGAGTTGATCCCGCGATACCGTCTGCAGCACGAGCCACGGGTTGTAGGTGAGGTCCCATAGCACAGGATCAAGCTGCTTCCACACTTCATCGGCAGAATGGTTCCAATACCAGTGCATATCCAGCGCCAGCTCAGCAAGGGAATCGAATCCATCGACCTCAGTGGGGAAAAAAGTATGCACAGGACTGCTGACTCGCGCTGTTTTTTCCACAGTATTTCCCCCTCTGCTCTTCTTGATAGACTCTAAGTACAACCTGTTCCTAAATCAAGTAAGGCGCCGGCGGAAGCGCGTTGCGGGCAAAAAGCATAAAAACATCTTGACAGAGTGTTTCGCCTTGTAAGACGATAGGGTATCTAAAAACGCCAAGCGAACTTAACACCATATGCACACAAGAAAATCAGATCTTGTTTCTTTGAAGGTCACAGAGAATGGGAGGAAAGAAGATGCATAACATAGAGAAGCTGACCAATGGCACAACCGGTGGGCCGGTCTTCGTTTATGTTCAGGATGGTCGCATCATACGCGTAACACCCATGGAGTTAGATAGTACCGATGCAGCCTCCTGGACCATCGACGCCAGAGGAAAGAAGTTTTCGCCTCCGCGGAAAACATCACTGGCGCCGTACTCCTTCGCCTGGAAATCGATGGTCTACTCGCCCAAAAGAAATCTCTATCCCATGAAGCGGGTCGACTTCGATCCTCAAGGCATGCGCAACTGCAGCAAGCGCGGGATATCGGGCTACGAGCGGATCAGCTGGGATGAAGCAGCCGATATCGTGACCGGCGAGGTGAAACGGATCAAACGCGAATATGGTCCCGGCGCCATCCTGAGCACCGCGGGCTCCCATCATCTCTGGGGCAACGTGGGGTATAGGCACAGCGCCTACTTCCGGTTCGCCAACCTCATGGGTTTCACCTATGCGGACCACAACCCGGACAGCTGGGAGGGTTGGCACTGGGGCGGCATGCATCACTGGGGCTTCAGCCATCGTCTCGGTATCCCGGAGCAGTACGACCTCCTGGAGGATGCGCTCAAGCATACGGAGATGATCGTGTTCTGGTCATCAGACCCGGAAGCCACCCATGGGATATATGCCGCCTTTGAATCGACTTCCCGACGCCAGTGGCTGAAAGAGCTGGGCGTGAAAATGGTCTTTATCGATCCCTTCTTTAATCACACGGCCGGCATGTACGCGGATAAATGGTTCGCCCCAAGGCCGGAAGCGGGCAATGCCATGGCCTGTGCCATCGCCTTCGTCTGGATGACCGAGGATCTCTACGACAAGGAATATATCGCAGAGCGCACGACAGGGTTCGACACCTGGAAGGAGTATATCCTGGGCAAGCAAGACGGCGTGCCCAAGTCTCCGGAGTGGGCGGAAAAGGAATGCAACATTCCGGCGAGAGAGATACGCGTACTGGCCAGGGAGTGGGCCTCCAAGAAGACCATGCTGGCGGCAGGCGGCCTCGGCGGTTGGGGTGGCGCCTGCCGTGCCGCGAGCGGCAATGAATGGGCCAGGCTGATGATCAGTTTGGCGGCCATGCAGGGCATGGGTAAACCGGGGAGCAACATCTGGTCGACCACCCAGGGCGCCCCGTCCGACACGAGTTTCATGTTTCCCGGTTATGCGGAGGGCGGTATATCGGGTGACGTGGACAACTCCGCGGCCGGATTCCGGTGGGTTTACCGCATGTTCAGCTTCGACCGGCCCACGCGCTCAAACATCAATGCCCCCATGGGGCAGCACATCCCCAGGCTCAAGATTCCCGATTGCATCCTTGACGGTCAATACGAATGGAGGGGCAAAGGTTTCTGCGGCCCTTCCATCGAGGCACAGTTCCACAAGTATAAATATCCGGCCGACGGTTATCCCGAGATCCAGATGTACTGGCGGTACGGCGGCTCCTTTATCGGCACCATGTGCGAGACCAACCGCTACGTGAAGGCGTATCAGACCGACAGGCTCCCCTTCGTGGTCAGTCAATCCATCTGGCTCGAGGGCGAGGCGAAGTTCGCGGATATCATTCTGCCCGCCTGCACCAACTTCGAGCGCTGGGATATCAGCGAGTTTGCCAACTGCTCGGGCTACATTCCGGACACTTACATCCAGTGCAGCCACCGCGTGATCAGCCTGCAGAAGAAATGCATCGAGCCCCTGGGAGAGTCCAAATCGGACTACGATATCTTCACCTTTCTCTCAAAGAGGCTCGGGCTGTATGACGCCTACACGGCAGGCGGCATGACCGATCTGGACTGGGTAAAGAGATATTTTCAGGCAACCGATCTACCCAAATATATTTCCTGGGAAGACTTCTTCAAGAAGGGCTATTACGTGGTGCCCGTCCCTGCCGATTACAAGCCCACACCGGCCCTGAGATGGTTTGCCGAAGGCCGTCCGAGGGATACGCCCGACTGGGGCCCTCATCCCGAATCCCAGGAGGAACTTGGCAAGGGACTCCAGACGACTTCAGGAAAAATAGAGTTCGTATCGTCAAGTCTCAGGAAGTTTGATCCGGCTGACGAGGAGCGACCTCTGATGCCCACCTATATGCCTTCGTGGGAGGGACATCACACCACAGGTCTCTATGAGAAGTATCCCCTGCACCTGATCTCACCCCACCCGCGGTTCAGCTTCCATACGATGGGGGATGCCAAAGACAGCTGGATCAACGACGTCAAGGACCACCGGGTGCTCAAGGAAGACGGCTATTATTATTGGATCATCCGCATCAACGCCAACGATGCCGCAAGTCGCGGCATCAAAGAGCATGACCTGGTCAGGGCATTCAATGATCGGGGCGAGGTGATTCTCGCTGCACAGGTCACAGAGCGCGTGCCCCCGGGAACCGTCCATTCTTACGAATCCTCCGCGGATTACGATCCGGTAGGTAAACCGGGTGCATCGGCGGACCGGGCCGGGTGCGTGAACCTCCTCACGCCGAGTCGGTACATCACCAAGAACTCCGCAGGCATGGCGCCCAACTCCTGCCTCGTGCAGGTTGAGAAATATCAAGGGATGGCCCTATGAAAAAGTGGAACATGATAATCGACGTGGCAAAATGCCACGACTGCAATAATTGCTTTCTAGCCTGCAAGGACGAGCATGTTGAAAATGAATGGCCGCCGTATGCCGCAGCTCAGCCCTGGCACGGTCACAGGTGGATAAATATCATGCGCAAGGAGCGAGGCCAGTACCCCCTGGTGGATGTGTCCTATCGCCCGACGCCATGTATGCACTGCGACGACGCCCCGTGCATCAAAGCAGCCAAGGAAGACGCAATCTACAAGCGGGACCACGGGATTGTGATCATTGATCCTGAAAAAGCCAGGGGGCAGGAAGCGCTTGTCGATTCTTGCCCTTACGGAGCGATCTGGTGGAACACTGAGAAAGCCATTCCGCAGAAGTGTACCTTCTGTGCGCATCTCCTGGAGGATGGATGGGATAAGCCCCGCTGCGCGCAGGCCTGCCCGACCGGAGCACTGCGGATGATCCATGCCGAAGAGACCGACATGCAAGCCATCTGCGAGGCGGAGAAGCTGGAGGTATTGCAGCCCGAACTCAACACCAAACCGAGGGTCTATTACAAGAATCTCTACCGGTACGCAAAGTGCTTTATTGCCGGTAGCGTGGCCCTGCAGGATAAGGATGAGTGCGCCGAGGGAGCGCAGGTGACCCTCACCAAAGGGCCACAGAACAGTGGCAAAGTGACCATGACAAACAACTACGGAGATTTCAAAATCGACGACCTCGAGGAGAATAGCGGCAGGTACACTCTCCGGATAGAGTACGCCGGCTACGAGACAGGGACCGTCGAAGTCGATCTTACAACGAGCCGTAATGCAGGGGTGATATTCCTGCAACCAGCCAGAAGTTAGGGTTCGTTGGGTTGTGGTTGCGCGGAGGCAAGCATGACGTCGGTTGAGAGAAGTTCCAGGCCGATAGCGCTTCTCATTTTATTATTCCTGTTCGGCATATCGGCCACAATAGCGGACGCACGAGAGATTACGGACATGGCGGGCCGCAAAGTGACGCTGCCTGACTCCATCAAGAAGGTCTACGCCCCCTCAGCCTACGGCGCTTATGTGATGTATTCGATCGACCCGGCCTTGCTTGCAGGACTTATCTTTCCAGTCAGGGAAGAAGATAAGAAATATCTCCGGAAGGATGCACAGAATCTTCCGGTTATCGGGTCGCTTTTTGGCCAGCGGCAGACAGGCAACATTGAACTCCTTCTGAAGACAAAACCGGATTTGATCATCATGTGGGCAGCGAAGAAATCGGCTCTCGACGAAAAGGCGGAGGCAACACTGAAGAAGTTCAACCTGCCTTATGTGTATGCCGTAGCCGAAAGTATGGACGACTACCCCGACGTGTTTCTGTTTCTCGGGAGGCTTCTCGGCAGGGAGGAGCGGGCCGAGAGGCTCGCGAGCTATTACAGAAAGACTCTTTCGGAGGCACGGGCCGTCATGGGCAGAATCCGACCGGACCGAAGGCCGAAGGTCTACTACGCCGAAGAAGCGGATGGGTTAAGCACGGAATGTGACGACTCGATCCATGTGGAACTCCTCAAGCTCGCCGGTGACGCAAACGTCCATCGCTGTCAGGCCTCAAGCCATATGGGCATGGAGAAGCTTTCCCTGGAGCAGGTCAAGCTCTACAATCCCGATGTCATAGTAGCCCAGGAAAAGGCATTTTTCGATAAGGCCTTCAAAGGCCCGGCGTGGCGCACCATAAAGGCCGTCAAGGAAGGGCAAGTCTACCTCATACCGAGAGCCCCTTTCAACTGGTTCGACCGACCTCCATCGTTCATGAGGATCATAGGCCTTCAATGGCTGATGAGATGTCTCTATCCCGACGAGTACCGGATAGACATCGTAAAAGAAGCCAGGGAATTCTACAAGTTGTTCTTGCAGGTCGACGTACGAGACGAAGAGATGAGGAACGTACTATATTTCTGACAGAATTTTAATATTCTCCTCTGACTTATGGACAGAAGACGATCTCTCGGTTTAATGAGATACTTGTCAAAGATGGCCAAAAAACCCTGCTTCAAGAAGCAGCGGGTGACGAAGCCACCTGCAAAAGGTGGATGTGGCTCAAAGACATCTGCCACACCATGAAAGATTATTCTACCAGTTCTTGACCCCGTGCTATATCCCTGTATCATCATGGGTCTTATGCCGGATCACCCTTCGTATCCGTTATGGCCTTCATAAGCTCAATCGGTAAGGGGAAGATGATCGTCGAAGTTTGTTCCTTCGCGATCGCTATCAAGGTCTGCAGGTACCGTAGCTGGAGGGCCATGGGATTCCTGGATAGAACGTCGGATGCGTCAGCCAGACGGGTGGATGCCTGGAATTCACCCTCGGCGCTGATGACCTTTGCCCTCCGTTCCCGTTCTGCCTCTGCCTGCCGTGCGATGGCGCGCTGCATCTCCTGCGGCAGGTCGACATTCTTCACCTCAACGTCTGACACTTTGATGCCCCACGGCTCGGTATGTGTATCGATTATCTCTTGCAGCCTCGCGTTCTGCTTCTCTCTCTGGGAGAGCAGGTCGTCCAGTTCCGCCTGGCCTAAGACACTGCGCAACGTCGTCTGCGAGAGCTGGCTCGTCGCGTATAAATAATTCTCCACGTCAATGACCGCCTTCATCGGATCGATAACTCTGAAATAGACAACAGCATTCACCTTTATCGTTACGTTATCCCGCGTTATGACATCCTGTGGTGGTACATCAAGCACGACAGTCCTCAAGCTGATCCGTACCATCTTGTCGATGATCGGTATCAGAATAACCAGTCCCGGACCCTTCGGCCGTTCGAGCACCCTTCCGAGCCTGAATATGACG
>JADGQN010000495.1 GCA_017881765.1 Syntrophobacterales bacterium
ATGATCAATCCGAAGGGACAGAGAGCCAAGAACAAAGAGACCGATACGGGGCCGAACTGAGCCGACTCATTGCAGGGATGAACGCGGGCAACGAACTGGCAAGGAAGAGGATCGAGCAGAGGGCGGGTCTGCCCACAGCAGAACTGAAGCAGCTTGTTGAACGGATCAAGAGGGCAAAGAAGCAGTATGTCGAAGCAAGGAACGTGCTCACAAAAGCGAACCTTAGACTGGTCGTAGCCATCGCAAAAAAGTACATGAACCGGGGCCTTTCCTTTCCTGACCTTGTGCAGGAGGGGACCATGGGGCTCATGAAAGCGGCGGACAAGTTCGACAGTAAAAGGGGTTACCGATTCAGCACCTGTGCTGTGTGGTGGATAAGGGAGGTCATTACAAAAGCGATCGGTGAGCAGACGAGAACTATTCAGATACCAGCCTACATGATCGAGACGGTCAGGAATGTCGCCCGGGTCTCTCGCGAACTCGCACAGGATCTCGGGAGGAAACCCTTCCCTGATGAAATCTCCCGGGAAATGGGTCTTCCCGTCGAGAAGATCAGAGAGATCCTTCACATTACGCAGGAGCCTATCTCCCTGGAGACCCCTACCGGTGACGGGGACACCCATTTGGTTGACCTCCTCGAGGACAAGAACGCGGCCGGGCCCCAGGGCCCTGCCCTATTGCACGACCTAGTCGAAGGGCTGAACAAGGCCCTCTCAACCCTCACCGCGAGAGAGGAAAAGTTGATCAGGCTGAGGTTCGGTATCGGAGAAACGTCCCAGCATACGCTCGAAGAGTTGGCCCAGGTATTCGGCGTGACGAGAGAGAGGGTGCGGCAGCTCGAAGCGAAGGCGTTGAGGAAACTGCAGCATCACGCGAGGGCGTGGGAGGCCTAAGGGCTTTGCCGCGACATGGACCATGACGTCGATAGAGCTTTATGATATTCCAGAAATAGCTTCTTTGCCGTTGTCAGAAAAAGAGCCAGATCATTGAGGCGATTGCCTGGGTATCGAGCATTGCCGTTCATAATAGTGAAGCTGCGTGAGAGGACGAACGTTGAGTGTTACAGGACGAATTTTGCAATCCCTCTGGCCACACCGAGAGAACCGACTGCTGACCGCGAGCATCAGCGGATGCTGGCTGTATCGAAAACCCCCTCAAGGAAGAAATCGGTCACCGGGTTATCTCTCCACTGCAGGTCCCAGCGGCTGACTACCTGAGCATCGCTTTCACACAGGTAATCCACCGATGCGGTGATGCCCGTGTTCGTTGAGGTCCTCCCCGAGATCAGGAGCACGCGATCCTCCGTGTTCAGCACCACAACAGCACACGCGCCTTCCAGCAGCGCCTTTTCTCTGATCCTTCTTCTCACCGCCTCCTTCTGGAGCTCGTTACGCCAGTAAAGAGAAACGGTGGTTGTCCTGGTCGCTTCAGGATCAGCGATGGAACCGTACACAAAAAGAGCTGCAGGCGTTATCTTCCCGGCGGAGCCCAAGTCGTTCTTCGCCATAGCAGCCGCCTTTTCAACCGCAGCTCTCAAAATGCTCGGAACGGGCTGGAGATTCGTGGTGTCTGTATCTGTGCACTGCGGAGATGGCTCTGGCGAAGCGGTAACGTGGTGTCTCCGTTTCCTTTCCTGAACATCCGTTCCCTGTATCCCCGTTTGCATGGTCCTATGCGGACCGGTCGCTTCCTTCCACCCTTGCCCGTATCGCCACCAGAAGGCGCTCGAGGTCGTCCTGTTCTAACTGCACCAAGAAATCCAGATCATCACGGGCGTTGAGGAGCCTCTTGATGATTTGGAGAAGCTTTTCTTTCGGAATATTGTCCACTGGATGCCTGGTCATCGCCGGCGTCCTTCGTTATAAAAGTCAGACCGAACGTAGATCCGTTCACTGCAGTCAAGAGACAGCATGGGAATCACCATTACATCATACTATTGCACGTTCCGGCATGAACGGTAAAGTGAAACTTCCAGGAAGGAGCAGGTGAGCGAAATGAGGTAGTACGAAGGCAGGACATTAGAGGCGTCTATCAGGAGATGAATGGGAAGAACGACGGTCGGGAAATGGGGATCATACTGTGTGTGTTTGGAAGGAAGACCATGATACATTAACCCTGTGTCCGCGAGGGTGGGCAGATCAGGTACAGGGAGTACGCTAAGCAGTTCAGGGTTTAATATACGCATTCAGCCCCATAATAACAGGCTTACCATCCACTTGGGTGGTGGTAACAATATTCCCATGCGTGCTCGCGATGACAAGGGTTTTGCCGGATGACGACGGCGTTGGTTTTTCCAGGTCAATTTCGATGAAGAGCTTGTTATCTTTGATCTCCACTTTCAGAGCCATGGTTAGTTCTCCTGTGCAGGTAGTGACTATAACCTTACCTGCTCGGCTGGAATGTGTCAATGAAAAATAAGGCACGCCATGAATCATTATGTCTACATTGTTGAATGTTCCGATAAGACCTGATACACACGCCGAAAGGGATGGTAAATGCGCGAGTACAGGGGAAGATCAGGTAACGAAGTCACCTACTACTCTTCGGCGAAGACGATTTTAAAATACAAATATTACCAGGAGAAACAGAGTAAAGGGGACAACACGATCAGGCCGCACAGCTGCCTGGGGTATTAAGCCGCCGGCACCGGAGGCGGTCATACCCACTACCGGATACGCTCCTATGGTTGGCGGCAGAGCCGGCTTCACAGCTACTCCAGGGATGCTCAAAGGGAATACAAGTCTTCTAGTACAACGTGTTGTTCTAAGGGGATAGGTTGTGGAACTGGACCCAGACGGCAAAGACAAAACAGCCAGCCGTATTCGAACCCACTCCAATTGAGCATTCTCAAGGTAAACGGGCGGGATAGGCACGAAATGGACACGACGCCAAAAAGGATTAGGATGGCACAAACAATCCAGGTGTAAACTATTCCTTTTTAATCTGAGGATCATCTTACTCCTATTTTCAATGGACACATGAAAGACATCTCTTATTGACTTCCGGCTATTTTCGTGAGATTCTGAGAAGTTACGGCTTTCAGTTCTTCAAAAAGAGGTGCTAGAGCATGGCAAAAGGGACGGTAAAGTGGTTCAACGATTCGAAGGGTTTTGGATTCATTGCCCAAGAAGGTGGTGAAGATATTTTTGTCCATCACTCTGCCATTCAAGCAGAAGGCTTTAAGTCTTTGTCTGAAGGTGACGCGGTTGAATTTGATGTGGTTAAAGGGCCGAAAGGCCTGAATGCAGCAAATGTCAAGAAAGTCAAAGCTGGGCAATAGCGATACCCCGTATTACAGGAAGCGTATCAAATGTGAGTGTGATTC
>JADGQN010000496.1 GCA_017881765.1 Syntrophobacterales bacterium
CCTCGGAGTCGACGAAATCATCGCCTTTCTCACGTATTGTGAAACCGAAAGAAAAAACGGCATAGGAACTCGGAACATCAGGCTTTCAGCCATCCACAGCTTCTTCCGCCACGTCGCTACGGCGCATCCCGAACATCTCTCCCAATCGCAGCGGGTTTTGAGCATCCCCTTCAAGCGCTCGACGACCCGCGCCATAGATTATCTCGAGTTCGAAGAGATCAACGCCGTTCTCGATGCCGCCGACCGCACAGCCCCCGACGGAAGACGGGATTATGCCCTTCTCGCCCTCATGTTCAATACGGGCGCGAGGGTGCAGGAGATCGTAGGCCTGAAAGGAACAGACCTCGAGCTTACGAAACCGGCGAGTGTGCGCATCTGGGGAAAAGGACGCAAGGAACGGATCTGTCCTATCTGGCCCGAGACGGCAACGATGCTTCATAAGCATCTCGAAGAACGACGCATTGACATAAGGCAACCGGTTGCTGTTTTTACGAATCACCTCGGCGGGCCGCTCACGAGGTTCGGGGTCCGCTATATCCTCACAAAGTACGTGCGCAAAGCATCCCAGGTCCGTCCGTCTCTCGGCAAAAAGCGCCTCCATCCTCACAGCGTGAGGCACAGCACGGCCGTACATCTGCTCAAATCCGGGATCGATCCCGCTTCGATCGCACGCTGGCTGGGCCATGCGAGCGTTACTACCACCAATAAATACGCCGTCATGGATATGGAAATGAAAAGGAACGTTCTATCGAAAATAAAGCCTCTGAACAACGAGAGTCCCGGACCATCGTGGAAGCGCCCCGACATCCTGGCGTGGCTAGAGTCTTTGTGAAGATGGCAGAAGACGCATTATAAATGTGAAGCGATTCGTCGGGAAGGTCCGATATGTAGGGGAAATGCAGGCAGTTCTCAACATTAATGATGTCTCAACATTTGTCGATAAATGTTACGCTCCACATTTATCGACGAACTTGGCTTTGACCGGTTAGAACAGCAAGACGCGCGGAACGCCTCCCTTTTCTTCAAGGTCATCGACGGCCGGTACTGCAAGGGCAGCACGCTCATCACTACGAACATTGATTTTAAGGAGCTTGGCGATTACTTGGGGGATCCCGTGGTCACCACCGCTATTGTCGACCGTATAATCCACCATTCCATCATCATCACCATCCAGGGGCCGAGCTGGAGAATGCACGAGTCAAAAAAGCTGAATGCCTCGACGGGTAAATCGCAAAGAACCAAATCGTAATTCTCGCTGCCCGCGTGACGTCCCTCAGGATGAGCATAGGGACACGAGAGGGGTGGGTCCTTAAACCGGCGCCATACACCTTCCCTTAACTCAATAACATGCAACCTTTGGTGGGGTCCGTCTGTATTGGTAAGGTGGGTTCGATCTTAACTGCTGACGCTAGGTCAGACTTCTTCATGAGGACGATATCTCCAAAGGGTACGGTTCTGTCTATCTTCCGTATGCTTTAGAGCGGAAATACCCTAACGCGAGCCAGGAGTTCGGTTGGCAATACGCCTTTCCTGCGAAGACTTTGTCCAAGGATCCTAGATCGGACACGGTCAGACGGCATCATGTGAATGAGAACGTTGTCCAGAAGGCGGTCAAAGAGGCGGCACGATTGACGGGTATAGCCAAACCCGTGAGCGTGCACACTTTCCGCCATTCCTTTGCCACTCATCTGTTGGAGGCAAACTATGACATCCGGACAGTCCAGGAACTCCTGGGGCACAGTGACGTTTCTACGACCATGATCTATACCCATGTCCTGAACAAACCGGGGATAGCCGTGACGAGCCCCTTGGACGTGTGATGGAGACCAGTGTTTTTTGGAGTGCGACAGGTGGTCATATTGGATATTGCAGATGGATTGCTGTAATATCCAATATGACCGGTGATTTGTCTGTATAGTTAATTGTTATGAAGAGAGTGAAGGTCTTAAAGTGCGCCTGGCAGGGGATGAGCTAATTCTCAGGTAACTGTTTGCGTTTTGTAAGAATCAAACCACTTAGCACGGCTACTAACAACGGACCGAATACAGCCATCAGGAGCGAAACCAGACCGTCCCACTCAATCATTTCGTATAAACCGCCCAGCAAAAGCACAGACGTTATGAGTGAACAGGCTGAACGACCAAACACAGCGGACCGAGAATACCGTTGTTTGATGTCCGTGTAAGAGACGCCCGCCAGAAGGCCGATCAGCGCCATAGCTAAGGGAATGATCAAGATGGGCCAGTGCGCGCTGTCCCTTATGGGTAATGGCAGGAAGTAAGAAAATACTGCGGCGAGTGCTCCAAGGACAAACAAAACACCTATCCCCGCAAGAGCCCCGAGATAGGCAAAGAGAATCGAGAGCACGGTGGGGTTGATCAGGGCGGCGCATCCCCAGACCAACCCCAGCAGCGCCGACCAACCCGGCGAAGCACCATCGATGGGGCGGCGATAGTGCAAGTAGATGAGGAGAATCACCAGGATAGTGGTATATGGGCCGTCCCAATCTCCCTGAAGTTCGGTGTCGAACGCGCCGATCCAGAAGACGGAGAGAATGCCGCTGGCGACGACAACCGGCTGGGGCATGTTTAAACGGTGGGCAAGCCACGGGGTGAGCGCGCAACGCAGGCTGGAAGCCGCCGTGCATGTGACGATCTTCACAGCTTCGGCAAGAAGTCCGGTCCCGAACAGGTGAAAGATGGCGGCAAGGAAGAGCACGTATCCGGGAGGAACGATCGCGCTCGGCCCGGTCCCGGTTCGAAACGTGTTGCCCAACACGCCTGTGTGCACCAGGGAGAGCGCGACGCGCTCCATGTCCATTCTGGACAACTCGTGAACACGGTCCGTCAGAACGGCAGCCAGCAAGCGGAACAGCCAGGCGAACGCGAAGACAAGGGTACAGTACCGGAATAGGCGCGTGCGCATGGGACAATCCCCGGAAAGCATTGGCAATGAATTGCCTTTCTTTATCCTGTTGAGTAATTCAGCAGCAAGTTCATTGATCGCCAAATCAACACCGAACGGATCCAGATCTGACGTGCCCGAGACACTGTGTCCTGAAGTATGTTCAAGAATGCAAACTCCCCCCTTTTTGAGGCAGCTCATCCAGGTCGTGAGACATTTTTCCGGGTCAAAGCTGTGATCAAATGAGTTGCTGTAGATGAAATCAACCGCGTTAAGCCATTCAGGTTTGATTTTGTGAAAATCCCACTGGATGGTGTTGGGGAATTGACTTGCCGTTTCTGAAATTTCCGTTCCTATCACTTTGCAGCCGAGATGTTTCGCGAACCACTCCTGTTCTTTTCCCCTTCGGGTCCCATGGC
>JADGQN010000497.1 GCA_017881765.1 Syntrophobacterales bacterium
CGCGCGATGTCTTCATTGTCGACGAAACGCGCGTGCATCCCATGGACCCCACGGGCATTGAGGTGGTCCCTCCGGGAAGTCCGCTGGGCTGGTCCCGCATCGGCTCTAAAATGGCTATCGACGCGACAAAGCCGCCGTTATCCGATGCGGCGGGCCGAGAGCTCTTTGAGCGGATACGTCCCATAGGGCTCGAGACGGTGAAGCTGGAGGACTTTCTGTAAGAAAAGCAGGTTAAGGTTGAGTTTAAGATTAAGATAAAATGTAGGGCGAGAAACGGTAGGTACAGGGCGGGCCGAGCTTCTCTTACAATGCCGTACCAACTTAACTGTAACAGAACATATCAATACCCTTCGCCATTATGCCGGATCTCTCTTGGATAAGGGAGGGGGAAATGAGTGTTTGATATGAGAAAGGGGTGAAGAATATGCGGCGATGACATCATGATCGTTCTCGTCGCGGGCAGGTTCAGGGCGGACGTTCTGTCCGTCTTCGAAACCCAGTTGACGAGAATGAAGGGCAAGATCGCCAACGAAAAGGAGATGGCTTGACCTCGGAGAGCCGGCCCCAGGAGAGCCGGCCCCGATTGACACCTATGGTCATGTTTGTTATAATCGTTCGTAATACACCAAAACCCATGAGCGGTGACGCTGTTTACACAGTCGCGACCGTTTCGGAACTCACGAAAATCCACCCGGAGACAAGATGAGCGACAAAAAGATTGTGAAGACAACCTGCAAGTCGTGCCACGGCGGATGTGGTTGCCTGGTTACCATCGACAACGGGGTGATCACCTATATCGAGGGAAACCCGGAATCCCTGACGAAGGGGACGATGTGCGCCAAAGGGCTTGGAAGCATTCAGCACATCAATCATCCTGACCGTCTCAAGTACCCTCTCAAGAGGGTTGGCGAACGGGGCGAAGGAAAATGGCAGCGGATAGGCTGGGACGAGGCCCTTGAATCAGTTGCGGGCAAGGTGAAAGAACTTGTCGAAAAATACGGCCCCAATGCGGTCTGCAACACCCAGGGGACCGGACGGGGATACAATCGGTATACAGCCAGGCTGGGCAACTCCATCGGAACAGCGAACCGCGGCATAGGCGCCACCCACATCTGTTATTTTCCTCGGTTAAAAGCCTTCGAGGCCACCTTCGGTGTAAACAGGCTCTACTGCGATTATCACGGCTGGGGAGGAGAGTATCCCAAGACCCACATTTCCTGGGGGAAGCAGTTGGAATATTCCAACGCGGATGGAGAACAATCGGTCTGGTTTCATGAGGCGCTCACGCACGCCAAGAATTTAATTCTGGTGGATCCCAGGGCCACCTCCATTGCCAACAGGGCCAATCTCTGGCTGCGGATCAGGCCCGGCACCGATGCGGCGCTGGCGCTTGGCATGATGCATGTGATCATCAATGAAGGTCTCTACGACAAGGAGTTCGTCTCCAACTGGACCCACGGCTTTAGTCAATTGAAAGAGCGGGTGCAGGAATACACTCCCGCGACGGTTTCCGAGATCACCTGGATACCCGAGGAAAAGATCGTGCGCGCGGCCCGTATGTTTGCGATTGACACGCCCGGTGTGATCCAAACGGGAGAGGCGCTGGATGCTTCTATTAACAGCACCGGAAGCGCCCGGGCTATCATGTGTCTGATGGCGATCACCGGAAACGTAGAACGGCCGGGCAGCATGATGAGCTGGATGGCGCCTCCAACCGGACCAATCTTTTTCTTCGCCGCTGAAGTCGAGGAGAATGTGTCGCCGGAGAACCGTGCAACGGCCATCGGGACGGACAACCATCGATATATGGATTTCGCACGCTGTCACACGCAGACTGCGCTCAAACAGATGCGGGAAGGGAACTGCGCCATAAAAATGCTGCACCAGCACGGCGGCAACCTGTTGTTCAGCTTGGCCAACACGCCCAACGTGCGAAAGGGCTTGCTCAATCTGGAATTCATCTCGGTGGCTGACCAGTTCATGTCTTCCCTGGCCGAGATCGCGGATGTCGTTCTCCCGGTCGCTCACTGGCTGGAAGAGGAGGACATCTGGGATGAGCACGCGAGTTTCTACGTGAGCGCCGTCAATAGAGTAGTGAATCCCCCGGGAGAGGCGTGGTCCACGGCCAAGATCTACTATGAGATCGGCAGGAGGGTCGCTCCCAAATTCTGGCCATGGGATACGCTGGAGGGCATGTTCGATTACCAGCTGCAGCGCGCCAAGATAACTTGGAAAGAGTTCTCCAAAATCGGCACTCTCGCGACGAAGGGAAAGGATCAAAAATATTACAAATACAAAACGGACTTCTGGGTCAAGGGGGGCGGATTCCCTACCCCAACAAAAAAAGTAGAGCTCTATTCAACAGTGCTCGAAGAGCTTGGCTATGATCCTTTGCCCGCGCACATAGAGCCCAACGAAAGCTACTATTCGACGCCGGAGCTCGCAAAAGAGTATCCCTTGATTCTGAACACCGGCGGAAGAATTCCTTTCTATTTTCATACGCAGTATGCCAATCTGCCGTGGCTGAGAGAGTTGCAGCACTACCCTCGGGTACAGATCCATCCTGAAACCGCGAGGGAGCACGGGATAAAAGAGGGGGATTGGGTCTGGATCGAATCACCGAGAGGCAGGATCAGGCAGCGGGCAAATCTCTTTGCCGGCATGGATCCGCGCCTGGTAGTGGTCCAGGCAGCCTTCTGCTACTGGGAGAAGCAAGGAGCAGAGAAGCTTCTCACCAGCAACGCCAACGTGCTTACCTCGGATGAAGGACCGTATGACGGCCCTGCGGGCTCCACCAATATGAGGGCTCTTTTGTGCAAGGTCTATAAAGTGGAGGAAGGGGATGACACGGAAGTCCGTTTTTCGTAATGTAGATCTGTGTGTCAACTGCAAGGCGTGCATCGTCGCATGTAAGGTCAAACACGGCTCACCCCCGCACGTAGGGGGAGCGACCATTGCCGAACCGACGGGTTTGAACCTGATCCAGGTTTATCCTTTCGGTCCTGAAGTACGGAACGATCGAGTCTTCCAAACTTTTGTCGGTATTGCGTGCATGCACTGTGAAGACGCAGCCTGCCTGAGATCCTGCCCAACCTCAGCGATTTACAAGGACCCTCAAACGCATATTACCCTTGTGGACAAGGAGCGTTGCATCGGGTGCAAGGCCTGTCTCTGGGCCTGCCCCTTCGGGGTGCCCAGCTACGATCAAAACGGCAAACTGGCATTGTGTGACCTCTGCGTTGATCGACTAAAGGAAGGGAAGAAAGCGGCCTGTGAGGCTACGTGCCAAGCCCGCGCCATCTTCATAGGGTCCCCGGAAG
>JADGQN010000498.1 GCA_017881765.1 Syntrophobacterales bacterium
AAACGCCTTCATGGCCACCCTTTCCCCCAAGGATAAGGCGGCATTCCAGATGCAGCTGGAGATCGGCAAGAAGATCTACCGGTTCCAGGAGGACCATGGTTTCTACATAGACGGCGCCTCGACCGCTGGCCTCCACGATGTTGCCATGGCCGCAGGCCGCAGGCTGACCCACTACGGCTTACTTCAAGCCCCTGACGATGTCTTCTTCCTCAACTACGCTGAACTGGAAGAGACTCTCGCCTTGCTGGCCGAAAACAGAATTCCCGCCCTCTATCACTTCAAAAGACTGCTGCCGCCCCTGGTCAAAGAGAGGAAAGAGGGATGGGAGCAGGTCTCCTTGCTCAAGGAAGCCCCGCTTACCCTGGGCAAGATCCCCGAGAAGGCAGAGGACCCGATCCTCGTCAAGGTCTTTGGTATGGTCGATGAAGTGCTTCATGCGGGCAAGGTGGAAGAGCTGAAAGTCATGGATATCTTCGAAGGCTACCCCGGCTCACCCGGCATCGCCGAAGGCACAGCCCGCGTGATTACCAGCTTTGAGGAATTCGCGAAATTGCAGCCGGGAGAGATCCTCGTCTGTCCCTATACAGCCACCGCCTGGACACCCTTCTTCCCCCGGATCAAAGCCGTGGTCACCGATACCGGCGGCATGCTCACCCATGCGGCCATTACCGCCCGGGAATACGGGATACCCGCGGTGGTCGGCACGTGGCGGGCGACCCGGTCGATCAAGGACGGCGATTACATCAAGGTCGACGGGAGCGCAGGGGTTGTGGAAGTACTGAAAAAGTCCTAAAATGTTTGTGCTGTTTCGCGGTGCAAGTACTGGGGAGGCGAGCACTCCGAAAACAGGTTGCTGATTCGAGGAGAATTGCCTCCTCTTCCTCCGGCTCTTCAGGGACGATCAAGAGGAGAGACTATTTTGCGGAAGGAGAAGAAACGATGAAGTACGAGAAGCTTTTTCAACCGGTGACGATGCGAGGAGTTGTCTTCCCTAACCGGATACAGCGCACCTCCATGGTTTCGGGATTGACAACGGAGAACGGAGATGTCACGGAAGATCTGATCAAGCGGTACCAAAGGGAAGCCAGGGGTGGCGTCGGAGCCCTCGTCGTTGAGGCCGCCGTGATCATCCCGTCCAAGAGTCCCTATAATCTGCGCATCAGTGATGACAGCTTCGTGCCGGGCCTGACGAATCTCGTCAAGGGCATCAGGGAAGCGAATAAGGAAACGCGGATCGGCGTTCAGATCATGCAGCACCTGAAGCTGGCCAAGTCCGGCTGGAGGCAGAAGGTGGAGGATTTCAAGCCGGAGGATCTACCCAAGATCATTGAGGACCACGTGGCGGCTGCGAAGCGCGCGTTGACCGCCGGGTTCGATTTCATCGAGGTCCACATGGCCCATGCGTATGTCCTCTCCTCCTTTCTGTCACGTTCCAACAAGCGGACAGACGGATACGGAAGTAGTCTGCAAAACAGAATGAAACTGCCCATCGAGGTATTTCACGCAGTACGGAAACTCGTAGGCGAGAAATACCCTTTAGGCGTCAGGATAAACGGGGAAGATTTTGTTGTCCAGGGGAACACTGTGGCCCAGAGCGGACGGATTGCCGCAAAGTTTGCGGAGCTGGGTGCCGACTATATCAGCGTTTCAGCAGGCAGCCGCTTTGAAGATGCCCTTACTCCCGCTGAGGGGAACCCTCCGGACCCGATGTCAGGCTATAGCGGTCATCGGATGAGCCCATGGTTCTGGTGGCCCGATGGATGCCACGTCTATTTGTCCGAGGGCATACGGAAGGCCGTTCGCGCGGCCGGGTTCCAGACCCCTGTCATCATAGCCGGCAAGATACGCGAGCCGGAGCACGCCGAAGAGATATTGCGTGAGGAGAAGGCCGACATCATAGGACTCTGCCGGGCCCTTCTCTGCGACCCTGACTGGCCCATCAAAACCAAAGAAGGAAGAGATAAAGAGGTTGTGCGGTGCGTGGCCTGCAACTGGTGTCTGGAGGCTGATTCGCGCTACGAAAAGGTGAACTGCGACCGTTGGCCGAAACCAAACCTGGTTGCGCCCGAGCCCTTCACGGCCAGTATGGCAAGCGCAGGCACGTTTAAGAAAGAATACCTGTAAGAGACAGGGTCCAAGGGGTCCAGGTTTCCAGGGTCCGAGGGAAACAAGAAGAAATCGTTTGTTCCGGCTTCTACTTGACTCCTCGAACCCTTGGACCCTCTTTGGCGAAGCCAAACGAAAGGAGCATGACTATGATTGATTTTCCGAAACATAATGAAAGAGACGCAGAAAGATATAGGAAGTACAGGTGGTGGCTTGGACTTACCCTCGGAGACCTGGTGGACAGGGCCGCGGATGTCTTTCCGAAGAGGGAGGCGGTCATTGACGACAAGGTGCGCCTCACGTACGCCGCGCTTCGTGATGGTGTAGATAGATTGGCGGTGGGCCTCATGGGCCTTGGTATAGAGAAGGGGGATGCGGTGCTGCTGCAGCTGCCTAACTGGGCGGAGTATGTCTATACATATTTTGCGCTGCAGAAAATTGGCGCCGTACCGGTCATTCTGATCTCCGGGTATAAGCAGCTGGAGATCGGCCACCTGGGCCTCTTGACCGAGGCCACGGCGTGGATCGTACCTGAAGTCTATCGGAAGATGGATTATACGACTTTTATCGGTGAGGTAAAGGAGAAGAACCCTCAGCTCAAACACGTGATCTCAGTGCGGGCAACCAAAGGAGGCGCACCCTTCACGGCGAGCCTGGAGAAGCTTATGGAGCGCACTCCTAGTGCGGCTGATCGAGAGGCGCTGGCCGCGCGGCGGCCTGAGCCAAGTGCTGTTGCTCATATCGTGCCTTCCGGCGGGACCACAGGCCTGCCGAAGGGTATTCCCAGGACCCACGACGATTACATCTGCAATGTGGAATATATGCACAAGGGATGGGATATGAACACGAGCGACACGGCACTGATTGTTGTGCCCGTGGGTCACAACCTCGCCGTGCTGAATGTGGTTGGTTCCGTCTTTTTCGCCTACAAGCTGATCTTGCTGGACTCCACAAGGCCGGAGGACATCTGCGCAACGATCAAGGCTGAAAAGGTGACCTACATGCCGATGGTCCCGAGCCTGGTGAAAAGGATCCTGGAGTCGGAGAAGTTCAGCGAGTATGACCTGAGGTCTTTGAGAAAGGTGCTAGGCGGCGGCGAACCGAGCACCCCGGAGCTCGTGAGGGAAGTCTATAAGAAGATCGGTTGCACCTACATCAACGAGTTTGGTATGACGGAGGGGCTGGTCTGCCGCACGGCCCTCGATGATGA
>JADGQN010000118.1 GCA_017881765.1 Syntrophobacterales bacterium
AGACCCGTTCCCCTAACGCAAAGCGTTCAATCTTCACCCCGGAGCGTGGTTTCTCCAATTTGTCTTTACCGACAATCAGATAGAACAGACCCATGGCCAACAGGGCCACCGCAAGCACCCACTGTGAACCCCTGATGATAAAACCGTTTCGTATCTCGCGCCAGTTCTCGCCGCTGTTCTGGATCAAGACTTTATGGCCTTCCGATGAAACTGTCGTGAAACCGGGAATTCCGTGCCGTACCGCGCGCCAGAAATTGGCGTGCGGATTGCTCATGTCCGCGCCGACGGCCTGCCAGTAGCAGATCCCACTCAACAGGAGAAGGAAGAGCGTGCCCAGAACGCATAGACTCATGGTACGTTTTCCGGTTTGCGCTACCATAACGCCCCCTTTCTTCATCGATCGGTTTGCACCAATTTGAAGCGATCGATCAGCTCCTGCTGCTTCTGCTGGGCAAGCAAAGGATCTTTTGCGCCTTTATAGACCCCCGGCTCGTGCACGGTCGTCTGCCGGGACTCATAAGAACAGGCAGCCGGCCCCATAAGGAGGGCGCATACCATGAGAATATATGAGATGTGGTTCATCGGTTTACTCCTTCTTGGATTTGAAGTTGTAGGCGGTTTCCCATCCCCATGCCTCGGGCCTGCCGCCGCGCTTGGTCACGCGCTGGATGTATATCTCGGAAACGATATTGCCGTCCCCGCCCAGCAAGGCCTTGGTCGCGCACATTTCAGCACAGAGCGGCAACTTACCCTCGGCTATCCGGTTGCGCCCGTACTTCTGGTATTCCTCAACCGAGTTATCCGGCAAAGGACCGCCTGCGCAAAAGGTGCATTTATCCATCTTGCTGCGCGCGGCGAAGACTCCTTGCTCCGGAAATTGCGGGGCGCCGAAAGGGCAGGCATAGAAGCAGTAGCCGCAGCCGATGCACAGATCCTTGTCGTGCAGCACGATGCCGTCCGGGGTCGTGTAGAAGCAGTCCACCGGGCAGACGGCCGCGCAAGGCGCATCCGTGCAGTGCATGCAGGCTACGGAAACAGACTTCTCGCCGCTTTCGCCATCCTTCAGGGTTATAACGTGGCGTCGGTTGATGCCCCAGGGTACATCGTGTTCGTTGTTGCAGGCCGTCACGCAGGCATTGCAGTTGATACAGCGTTCGGCGTCGCACAGAAATTTCATCCTTGCCATGATTCGCCTCCTCTTATGCCGGCGTGATGCGGCAGAGCGTTGCTTTGGTTTCCTGCATCTGGGTCACGGCATCGTAGCCGTACGTGGTGGCGGTATTGCACGCTTCGCCACGGACATAAGGGGCCGTGCCTTCAGGGTACTTGTCATAAAGGTCCTTGCCCTGGAACCAGCCGCCGAAATGAAAGGGCGTCCAGACGGTTCCGGGCCCTACCCGTGGGGTGACCATGGCCCGCACCTTGATCCGGCCCCCTTCGGCGCCTTCCAGCCATATATACTGGCCGTTGAAGATACCCGCATCGTTCGCGTCTTTCGGGTTGATCTCCGCGAACATCTCGGGCCGCAGTTTGGCGAGCCATCTATTGGAGCGTGTATCCGCACCTCCCCCTTCGTATTCCACCAGTCTGCCCGAGGTAAATACCAGCGGATATTTGATGGCGTGGTTCACGGACTGGATCGACTCGTAGCGGGTGGGTAGACGGTAGAAGGCCTTGCGGTCCTGAAAGGTGGGATATTTTTTCACCAGATCAAATCTCGGCGTATAGAGCGGTTCGCGATGGATCGGGATGGGGTCAGGATATTCCCAGACCTGGCACCGGGCCTTGCCGTTGCCGAAGGGCGCGCATCCGTGTTTGATGGCCACCCGCTGGATGCCGCCGGAAAGATCGGTTTTCCAGTTGCGTCCTTCGGCCTCTTTCTTCTCGGCCGGGGTGAGATCATCCCACCAGCCCATTTTCTTGAGAAGCGCGTCCGTGAATTCAGGGTAGCCGGTCTTGATCTCCGAGCCTTTTGAATAGACGCCTTCAGCGAGCAAGTTCTGTCCGTTCCGATCCGTTCCCCAGGCGGCCCGGAAGACCAGTCCGCCTTCCGCTACCGATTTGCTGGGATCATACAAGATCGGAGTGCCCGGGTGCTTCATTTCGGGCGTTCCCCAGCATGGCCACGGCAGGCCGTAGTATTCGCCGTTGCACGGACCGCCTTCGGCCTTCAGGGTGGTGGTGTTGAAGGTGCGCCGGTGTTTCGCATGGAGCTTGAGTCGCTCCGGGCTCTGGCCCGTGTAGCCGATCGTCCAGGCCCCGCGATTGATCTCGCGCAGTACGTCTTCGATGAGAGGTTCATCGTTGGTAACTTTGATATTCTTGAACATTTCATTGGCAAATCCGAGTTTTTTTGCCAGCAGGTATAAAATGACGTGATCCGGCTTGGATTCATAAATCGGTTCGATGACCTTTTCGCGCCATTGCAGGGAACGGTTCGATGCCGTGGCGGAGCCGCAGGTCTCGAACTGTGTGCACGTGGGCAAAAGATAGGTATCGTTCTTGCGGTCGCTCATCACCGACATGTGGGTCGGATAGGGATCCGAGATCACGAGCATATCGAGCTTTTCAAGGGCCTTTTTCATCTCCACGCCGCGGGTCTGGCTGTTGGCCGCATGGCCCTGGAAAAAGACCGCGCGGATGTTGTCCCTCTGCGAGAGATTCGCCTTATCCTCCAGCACGCCGTCGATCCAGCGCGAGACGGGAATGCCCGGGATATTCATGGTGTAGTCCATCTTGCCGCCGCCGCCATCATATTGCTGGCTCATGTCGAAACGGGATTTGAGCCATTCATAATCCACGTCCCAGACGCGGGCCCAGTGTTGCCAGGCGCCTTCGGCAAGGCCGTAATAGCAGGAAAGGGTGTGGCAGTTGGGGCCTACATCGGTTGCTCCCTGCACATTGTCGTGGCCACGGAAGATATTGGCGCCGCCCCCCGACATGCCGATGTTCCCCAGGGCCAACTGCAGGATACAGAAAAGCCTCGTATTGCTGGTACCGATATGGTGCTGGGTGACGCCCATACACCAGACGACGGTACTGGGACGATTTTGCGCCATGGTCTTGGCGATCTCGTAGACTTTATCTTTCGGTACGCCCGTCACGTTTTCCACGACGTCGGGAGGCCAGTGTTCCGCTTCCTTGCGGATGTCTTCCATGTCCCAGACCCGGCGGGCGATAAATTCCTTGTCTTCCCAGCCGTTCTTGAAGATGTGCCAAAGCAGCCCGTATAGAAAGGGGATATCGGTGCCGGACCGCAGCCGGGCGTAAATGTCGGCATGGGCGGCCGTGCGGGTGAAGCGCGGATCCACGACGATCATTTTGGCGCCGTTCTCCTTGCCGCGAAGAATATGCTGCATGGCTACCGGGTGGGCCTCGGCCGCGTTGCTGCCGAGGAAGAGCATGGCCTTGCAGTTGTGCATATCATTGTAAGAATTGGTCATGGCGCCGTAGCCGAAGGTACTCGATACCCCGTACACGGTCGTGGAGTGGCATATACGCGCCTGGTTGTCCACATTGTTGGTGCCCCAGAAGGCGGCGAATTTGCCCTGGAGGTAGGCTCCTTCGTTGCTTGCCTTGGACGAGCCGCACCAGAAAACGGCGTCGGGTCCCGATTCCTCCCTGATCTTCAGCAGACGGTCCCCGACTTGGTCGATCGCCTGTTGCCAGGAAAGACGCTTCCAGGCGCCGTTCTCAAGCTTCATGGGAAACTTCACGCGCTTGTAGCCAAAGCCGTGGTCCCGGACAGAAGCCCCTTTCGGGCAATGGGCACCGAGGTTGATAGGCGAATCGTAATCCGGCTCCTGGCCAGTCCAGACGCCGTTTTGTACTTCGGCGATGACGCCGCATCCTACCGAGCAGTGGTTGCAGATGCTGTGCCGGTATTCAGTGGCGACGCCTGGTTTCGGGAAATTTTTCCTCTCCTCCGTCGTGGCCTGCCGTACGCATGACAATGGCAGCAGCCCCATCAGGGCGCCGCTTCCCAGCGCCATCCCGCTCCGAATCAAAAATGTCCGCCGGTCGATGTTTTTCGGGGGATCAGGTTCGGAGGATATCCGCTGCAGCCACTTCTTATTGAATTGTTCCATCAGAGTGCACCTCCTGTTACATGTTTCGACCGTTATAGTCTTGCCTTTTCGTAATATTTTTTTACGTGCTCTGTTAACCGGTATCCCTGACTCACCGGTTCCGGCTGCGGCAGGGACTCTTTCGGTTTAGCGATTGCCGGCCTGACCAAGCCGAACAAGGCGGCCAATCCGCTGAAGATCGCCGCACCTTTAATGAATGTCCGCCGGCCGATGATACTTCCCCTTTTCATCTTCCGTACCTCCTTGCTCTATGGAGCATTGGTGTTCGCGCCATATTTCAGGTATTCATTCTCGGCTTCAAGAAATCGACTGCCAAATAGACCGACCACACGGTAGAACCGGGCACTTTTTGCCAACCGCAGATCGCTGAAGAAAGCCATCATCCACGAAGCGATGTGCTGTTGAAAGAATCCCGCCTGCGTCGCATACGGCACGTCATTCAGGTTCTGGGCAATAAGGGCCATGATTTCGCAGAGTGCTCCGGCATGATCTTCAGATTCATGACTCTCCGATTGTCGCAGGATGCTCAGGCGAATCAGGTCGGTCCGCAAAGCGGCCAACGGGAACGACTGAATCGCTCTTTCCCTGTACCACGATGCATAGGGCACTATTTCGCCGCTTCCCAGGCCAACGAAGAGTTTGTTAAATTCGTCCTGGATAGCGGCAAGAGAATAGTCGCGGCTGGCCTGGCGAAGTGCTCCAAGCGCCTTATCCACCTTCTCGGGGAGATCCTCGTCCCATTGCAGGCTTTGCAGGATATTCAGGAGGTCTTCCGAGGGCGGCTGAACCAGAAGCGACGCCAGCATCACATAGCTGTCCGAGCGAACAGTCGCATAGAAATTAAGCCAGGCGGGTGCAGCGATGTTATTGATTACGGCTTCCATGCGTTCATCTCCGGAGAAGAAAGGGCATCGCGGGCACGGCACGTGCCGCACATTTGCAAACGGCGTATTTGCCGCTCATTGGCGTACATCCAGTGGCCCGCGAGTTTTCCTTTAATGCGATCTATCATGGCCTGCGATCCGAACGGCACGCCGCATTCAATACAGCGGAGTGCGTTGGCTTCACGCAGCACTACCTGGGCTTCAACCGCTTCAGGATCGCAGAGCAGGCGGGGCAGTAGCCTGATTGCGCCTTCAGGGCATGTCTCTTTGCAAAGCCCGCATTGATGGCATTGGGACTCGCGGAACAAGAGCCGGGGCGCGTTGCCGGTTGCAGACAATGCGCCGGAAGGGCAGGACGCCACACAGGCCATGCACAGGGTACAGGTGGCCGCGTTGACGGCCACAGCGCCGAAGGGAGAACCGATTGGCAAAGCCAGATGCGGCTCGCTCGCGCCGGATTGGTCATAGAGACGCTGCGCTGCCAGACGGATGAGCATCCGGCCTTCAGTCCATTTATCCTGCACGGGAGAAAATGTTGCGGTTGCCGCCGGAGGACCACCGGCCTGGACGTCGAGGGCCGGCCCCTGAAGAGCCGTGCTTTCCGAATCGATCTCTTCAGAAGGAAGGGCGGTAAGCCGGATATTGTCCATGCGGAGGCCAATCCCCTTCAGGATAGCCCTGGCCATTTGCACCTGCCATTCAACGGCCTTTCTGATGCCGGGTGGGTTCCGCGGTCCGCACGCGACGAGAATCTCTCCGGCGCCGTATGCCAATGCCGCCAGGAGCACCTCCAGCCCGACAGAGGCAATCTGCTCCACTTCGAGGTGGAGTCCCCGGCCGCGGCTGCCTTCACCCGTTCCCGACAAATGATTGCCGCCGGCAGATTCCAAGTCGGAAATAACGAGGGTGGATGAAAAAGTCGATGGAACGGTCGATGGGGCATCCGCCCCTACCGACAGGTCTTGCAGTCTGCTCTGCAGTCTGTTCAGTAACTCTTCCCGGGACGGCTGAACCAGGCGGATAGCCTCCGCGGGACAGACCAGGGCACAGCCGCCGCACCCCTGGCAGAGGTAGTGGTTGATGGAAATCTTCCGGTGGGCTGATTCGATCGCACCAACAGGGCAGATGTCGAGACACTGACGGCATTCGCGGATGCGCGAGCGGCCATGGAAACAACGCGTTTCCTGAAAGGAAATGAATTGCGGCTTCTTGAATCGGCCGCGCATCTGTGGCAGTTCCGCCATGGCCTCATCGAGCGCTGTGGTGCTCGGTCCGGGTGCGTAATATCCAATCGGCAGAGAATCGCTTGCAAAAGAAGGGGTAGGCTGAAGGTCGAGTACGAGATCGAAGACAGCTGCGTCGTCGCCAAGCCATTCTCTCAGATGCTTTCGAATACCTTTTACGGTTACCGTTGCGGAAAACCCACCGAAAGCGCCGGCAACCGATACGCCATCGACCTCGAGAGGCGCGAGCCGGCCGCGCCTGGGGAACGCGATGCCTGCGGATGCGCTCTTAGTTACCAGCAGGGTAGTACAGACGAGCCGCCGATCCCTGAGCATTTTGGCGCAAGCCAGCGCGCGCTCCGCATCCATATCAATGATCAAAGTTCGCCCTTTGGAGACTACGGTTAAAGGGACCGCCGTCTGGGCAGCGTCTGCTTCGTCGCGTCCCTT
Organism: Syntrophobacterales bacterium; assembly: GCA_017881765.1. Lineage (GTDB taxonomy): Bacteria > Desulfobacterota > Syntrophorhabdia > Syntrophorhabdales > WCHB1-27 > JADGQN01. The sequence goes on from JADGQN010000118.1 coordinate 6,646, forward strand.
CTCAGTTCTTTTCAAGGGGGCTGCGCCATCTACTACAGGCAGATCGGCCGAGTCATTACGGCGTTGGCGCTCCATCTGATGGCGCTCGTGCGCGGTGACCACACCGTCGAGGGTCTGGAAAGATTGGCAAATTCCGGAATTGTCATTGAGGTCGTCGGTGCGATTGAGCTCGGCTGAGTGAAAGTCAATTACTGGGACTCGCGTCGCCCCCTCCGTCAGCAAAGCTGCCGGAGCCTCCCCCTCTCGCGCACCGTGTGCGCTGGATAGACTTCCGCGCGCTTGCCCATGGAAGTCTATCACTGCCGATTCGTTTTCCTGTTTCACGAGATGCCCCTTAGCAGGAGATTCTTATATCCCGAGTGATTCTTCTCCGTTATCTTAAGCATCATCATATGAAGGTCAATAGGCCTCGCGCTGTTTTTCATTGCTGTTTCGATGCAGATAGCGCCGGGTCGCGGAGCGTTCAGAGGGAACGATAAAGATTCAGTTCCGGGTGGAAAGGGAGCGGGGACGATGATATGCTATCATCATTGCGATGCGCGTGAGCAAATGAATCGGAGCGAGTGATCAATGGTTAACGTTTTTCTTATACTTGTACTCTCCTTTGGGGTGTTTGTCGCGCTGTTCGTCATTCCGTCATTTATGACGAGACGCGCTGTTTTCAAAGTGATCAAAATCTTTTGTCAGACCAATGCCCTGGATGCCGAGCATGCCAGGACGCCGGATGAGCTCGGGCTTGTCCCTCCCGCTTTCTTTGAAAGGATGACAAAGCCTCGGGACTACAAGCCACAAGCCCTCCGTGTTCTCAAAGAAGCCGAAGTCGTTCGCGTCACTGCGGATGGAAGAGTCTATCTGTCCCAGAGAGAGTTCGGCGAAGAGTTGAAATGCAACAGGCTACTGGCGCATCAGGTTCGGACCGCCTTAAAAAGATACAGCAGAAATGATGGCGGGAGGGAGTGAACCCCCGGCGGATTCAGACCAATTTGCATTCAAGATGGACGACCCAGCCTTCGGCCGGGTACCCCGGGCGGCAGCGAGGAGCCCCACCCGCAAGCGGGTACCCGGCCGTACTGTAAGTACGTCGAGGAGAGCGATAGCGGAGCATCCTGTAAGGACGCAGCACACCCGCCAGTGGCGGGTACCCGGAAGGTATACGCTTGAATGCAAATTGGTATCAGACCGAGGGCAAGTTCGCGATGCCGTCGTACCAGTGCTCTCCATATGCTTGCCTGCCGTACAGGAGAAGACAGGCCCTTCCGCTTGGCACGAAATCAGTAGCATGACGCACAAGAAAGGAGGCAACCGCGGTAGGTGAATCGTCTATCGTCTCCAGTGCGTCAATCTCGCAATCGGTCTCGCTATTAGCCTTGATTTCAAGGAGGCGCTCGAAGGAAACGGGCAGGCGGCAGTAGAAACAGATTTCAGAGCCATACACCGCGCGCACAAGCCCGGTCCCATACAAAGGGCACTCGAGGATCAGGCCGAGTTCCTCGCGCACTTCTCTTCTGAGGGTATCGAAAGGATTGGGCTGAGTGTCCAGGGCATCGACGTCCCGTTCCATGAAGCCTGCTATCACATGGTACTTTCGCCGACGGGCATCTATGCGACTTCTTTTTTCAAGAACGATCCGCCCATCGATGGTGACAAGGGCAACGGATACGGAGAGCGGGTTTGCCTGTGGCGCATGCGGGAAAGCAGCCGCAAATTGATTCGTCCCGCTGCCGATACAGCTGCGAAAATCGATATCGGAGAGTGTGAGGGAGAGGCGGCCATCCACCCGGGCGAAGCTGTCAAGACGAAAGACTTTGCCATTATAGACGCTGATCCCTGAATCGCTGCTCGTCCGGATGTACGCTTCCCAGACCTTGTCGATAAACTTCCCGGCAGACGGCTCCCATCGGATACGTACACCGGGCCGGTAGTCGACATCAACCGCGTCATCAGTAAATATGCCTTGAGCAAGTAGTTCGAATTCTTCCATGCTTGAGCTGAAAGACTACACGTTCATCCCTTAAGTGATTTCGGAGATCGGGGCTTCCTGCATCCATATTTCGTGCATGGACCGGTACAGGTCCTCACTGACCGAGACCTTGTACGGAGTTGGATTGACGGCTCTCATGTGATCCGGGCGCATCACGGAAATCTGATCGATGACATATTCACGGATTGTGTCGAGCGGGGGGAAGGCGAAGGTCTGACGGCCGTCCCAGACGCACTTGTGGAGAGGGATGATGTTTTTCGGCACCACATAGGCACGCTTCGCTTCGCTGAAAGGGTGACGGCAAAGAATTCTTTCCCCGATTCCCGGAGCAGGTTTTCCCGCTTCGATCATCAAGTCTATCAACGGATGCCGATTGTCGCCGACAAGCCTGTAAGCCTCCTTCCTCCCGGGAATCGTCATTTTGTCGGCCTCATCAGAAAGCTTGATTCTCGGATGGCCATTTAGCGCAACGAGCTTGTAGACGCATCCAAGGGCCGGCTGCGCCCGACAGGTAACCAGATGCGTACCTATACCGAAGACATCAATCTCATGCCCTTGTTGTCCGAGAGAGAAGAGGATCGATTCATCGATATCGTTGCTTGCCACGATGGAAAGAACGCTGAAGGATTCAATCGAAAATGCTTCGGCTGTTCTCCTGAACAGCTTTCTTATTTCTTTTGAAAAATACGCGAGGTCGCCCGAATCCAGTCTGATGCCGATAGGCTTATGCCCGATGTGAATCAGTGCCAGAGCGACGCAGATAAAGTTCGGCACACCGGATTCCAGCGTGTTATAGGTATCAACAAGTGGCAAAAAACCCTCGGGGAAAGCCTGCGCATACGAGATGAACGCAGCGAGCTCCCCTTCGTTGGTATGGTTATAGCCGAGTTGACCGCGATACTGAAGGACAAAGTCGAGAAAATTATGTTTCTTTCCGTCGGGTCCTGCCAGATCGGGATTGGTGATTTCGTCCAGGCCAAAAAAAGAAGTGACATACGAATGTGCCATTGTCCCTTTGGTCGGAAGTCCGAAGAGTTGCCCCGCCCGGACATTGCTCGTAGCGTCAAATCCGCCGATATAGCTATACCTGGAAGCGGAGACAGCCCCATCAGGTCCTTGAGCACGACGGAGACCGAATTCGATCAGCCCCTTACCCGGGCCGGCCGCCAGTCTGAAACGGGCAGCGTTGGTCGCGATGAGACTGGGATAACTTGTCAGATTCAAGAAGGTCGTTTCCTGCATCTGGGCAATGGCGAGCGGCCCCTCCACCCGGATAAGCGGAATTCGAGGGAAGACTACCGTGCCTTCCGGAATCGCGTAGATCTTGAGTTGAGAACAGTCGATGCTCTTGAGCCAGTCAAAGAAAGCAGGCTCGCAATGGCGCATGGGTCCCTGCACGCGCAAATCGTCTGCCGGAGATCCCGTCGGTTCCCAGCGTTCGATTCCGTAAGGGTCATAACGCAATTCTTCATAACCCTTCGAGGTCTCTCTGACAAAGCCGTTTCTTAAGCCGGCTTCAAAGTCGCGCTGTAATTCTTTCTTTTGACGTACGATGCCGTTCCGCAGATAGTTAATATCGGCGTCTGTAAATTTAAATGCGTGCAGGGAGCGTACAGCTTCTTCGAGTCCGGCAAAGATGGCGAATTCGCCGCCAAACGGGTTCTTCCTGAAAAAAAGATCGAATACCGCGTTGTCTTTGTCTTTGCCTTTTTTCCAGTACGCGTACGCCATGGTAAGTTCGTACAGGTCTGTAAGCATGGGTCCCACAAAACAGTTTGAAGGTCTCACCCGTCTTCTCCTTTTTTGTGTACGGCGATATTATTTAACCATAATTCAGTGGTGTAACCCAATTAGTCTGATTATTTGGCAGGAGGTCTCGCTCCTCCTCTCTTCCCGTCAAACAATTCCGCGGCCTTGCAATTTAACCCGGCAGTGCTCAGTATTTAAGCATAGACTTGGGCCTGAGTAGGTTCATAAAAAGAAAAAGGAGAAATGACCATGGCTTTACTCGTAGAGAAAGAGGTCAGGGCGTATCAGACCAAGGCCAACACGACAATCTGTCCCGTGTGCGCTAGTGATGAAGAGAAGGCAAAGGAGACGCCGTTGGTAGCGGAAGATGTTATTCACGATCCGGCGCCTATGTATTGCGTTCGGTGCAAGAAAAAAATCAAATGAAGAGCCATTCTTCATCCGTCGTCCTCGGCATCTTCAGCCTGCAAGTGTCCGACCCGGTTAAATAGCGTTACTATGGTGAGAAAGAGCATGAGGATGATGTCGAGCAGGTTGAAGAGCATCCAGCCGAGCGGGCCGGGGTGAAAAAGATACCCATGCCAGCGATACCTCGTATA
>JADGQN010000499.1 GCA_017881765.1 Syntrophobacterales bacterium
CAGGGCAAGATCCTGAAGCGTGAGCTGAGAGAGAAATACTGGAAGGGCAAAGAGCGGCGGGTGGGGTAATAAGGCGGTGGTTGCATTTATGGCGTTTCTCCATTAGAATCAGATCATGGTGCATGTGAAGAAAGGCAAGGTCTACCTTGTTGGCGCGGGGCCTGGTGATATCGGGCTCATGACGATAAAGGGACTCAAGTGCCTGCAAAAGGCCGACGTAGTAGTCTACGATTTCCATATCAATCCACAGATACTCAACCAGGTGAAGCAGGAAGCTGAGTTTATCTACGCAGGCAAGCGCGGCGGTCACCACGCCATGACGCAGGATCAAATCAATGATGCGCTTATCCGGAAAGCCCGGCAGGGGAAGATCGTCTGTCGCCTGAAGGGTGGTGACCCCTTTGTTTTTGGGCGTGGCGGAGAAGAGGCTGAGGTGCTGTCAGAGGAAGGGATCCCCTTCGAGATTATCTCTGGCGTCAGTTCCGTGATCGCTGTTCCGGCGTGCGCCGGTATCCCCTTGACACACAGGAAATATGCTTCCTCCTTCGCTGTGATCACCGGCAACGAGGCTGCCACAAAGGCCGGCAGTTCAATCTACTGGTCGGGGCTGGCGAAGAGCTATGATACGCTTGTTTTTCTCATGGGCACGAAAAACGTCTCGACGATAAGCCGGAACCTTATCGAAGGCGGCAAGCCTCCGGATACACCGGTTGCGCTGATCCGCTGGGGAACCAGGCCGGACCAGGAAACAGTTGCCGGCCCTCTGGAGAGTATCAGCCGACTGGTGAGGGAAAGCAAGCTGAAAGCTCCTGCCGTTATGGTGGTGGGCGATGTGGTCCGGCTGAGAGCATCTTTGGCATGGTACGAGAAGAAGCCGCTTTTTGGCCACAGGATATTGATTACGAGGGAGTATTCATCTGACTATGAGCCCCTTGAGGAACTGGGCGCCGAAATTTTTGAATTTCCCACTATCAGGATAGTGCCTCCCAAGAGTTACAAGGAACTGGATGGCGCGATCAAAAGGATCGAATCGTACAGCTGGCTCGTCTTCACGAGCGCAAACGGCGTCCGCTATTTCATGAACAGGTTCTTAAGAAATGGGCGAGACGTGAGAGATCTGAAGGGCATCCGGTTGTGCGCGGTGGGAACGAAGACAGCCGAGGCCATTGCCAACTATGGGATGAAGGTCGAGCTTGTGCCGGATGAATTCAACGCGGAAGGCCTGTCAGAGGCGTTTCTGCGTCTCTCGGGTTCAACGTCGGGAACTCTGAAGGGTGTGCGGTTCCTGCTGCCGAGGGCGGAGGAGGCACGGGAACTATTTCCGGCACGGATACGCGCTATGGGCGGTGAAATAGAGACTCCGGCCGCGTATCGAACGGTCAAGCCTCAAAGGCACGGCAAGATGCTGAAGCGGTTTCTTTTTGAGGGTCGGATATCCGTGGCAACTTTTACGAGTGGAGCCACCTTTACCAATTTCCTGGATATCGTGGGCCGGGATGCGCTTCCGTTGTTAGAGGAGATTGCGATAGCCGCCATAGGTCCGGTGACGAAAAAGACCATCGAGAAAAGTGGACTCAAAGTACATATATTACCAAAAGAAGCTACCGTCAGCGCGATGGTGGATGAGATCATAAAGTGGGCGACGGGAAAGAAAACAGGGTCAAGGGTCCAGGGGCCGAATAGGGATCCGATGGACGACCGTCACGATACACGTGACTAGGACGACCGCGCGTTGCGCTCGGACGATGGAAAAAAGACTAACTAGACGAGATAGACCAGAAAGACTATGAGATGGGGGAACCGATGAAGCCAAAGGGAAAGGTAAAAGATCTGCAGACAGAAATCGTGGATGCGATGAAACAGTGGCAGAAGATGGAAGATGCCTCTCTTGCCTCTACGGGACGCATCATGGAGAAAACGACCAACCCGATTATACGTTTGGCCATGGAGATTATTCAGCGTGATTCACAGATGCACTATAATGTGGAGAAATGGGTTGCGGAGAGCCTTCAGGATGCCACTATCTCACTGGCCCCCGAAGAGCTGGGACGCGTATGGGCGATGATCGAGCGCCACATCGAGCTGGAACAGAGGATGATCGACACCGTTAAGAAGCTGCTCCCGTCGCTTAAGGGGAAGCGCATGGTTGTGCAGGAGTACCTGCTCAACTATTTGCTTGAGGACGAGACCAAGCACGCGAATCTGCTAAGGCGTCTGGAAGGTATCAAGAAGGGCATGCTGCCGTAATACCAATTTGCCTTCAAGTGTATACCTTCGTTGCCTGCGCCCCGCCTCACTCCGGCGTACTTCAAGTACGCCTCCGTTCGTCACGGCTTGAGCGCCTCGGTCTCCAACTTGAATGCAAATTGGTACGCGGATTCTGATATGGCTGTCTGATTTATAGCATTAATGCTGTCTCGGCTTTCTTAGCCTTAACCTTAACCTTTTGTTTCATGTTATCAGGGCGGATTGTCGAGTGACGTGATCATCTTCAGAGTCACATCCTTGAACCTCACAATCTTTTTGCCCTTATGCTCCTTAAGGAACTTCTTCGCATCGGCTTCTTTATCAAAAGGGATCGGCTCGTGACCCATCGGTCCGTAAATATCGCTCCAGATGACATAAAAAGCCGACAGGGCAGGAATAGAGGCCTTGGAATAGTAGTCCTTCACAAAAATCGCCATCACGTCAGTCTGGCTTTTTTGCGGATTATATTTTTTCATGTCCAGATAGTACTTAAACATATCCTTGGCCCCGTCAAAGGTCGCGGCCGTGCCGTCCTTAAACTCGATCTTTGCATTCCAGTCGGCAAACATCGAAACGAACATGCCGCAAACGGGGCATTTCTCCTTCTGGGAAGCAGTTGAATCATCAGCCATTACCGCACATGAGATGGCGACAAGACCGAGGCATAGAATAAAGATTAAGCAAGAAACGGTTCTTCTCATATGCACTCCTGATTGGCTCTCAGTGGCCGGCGCCGGGCTTCTGCTCCATCATCTGCATGCGCTTCATCTGCCTTCGTTCCCTGATCATTTTTGTGTCCTCGGACATATCTTCATAAGCCATCTTCATTGCTTCTTCGAAGGAGGCAAGTTTCCCCTGGTTTGACTTGATAAAGTTCTGAGCGTCGCCCTCTTTTTCAAAGGCCCACTTTCCCGTCCTGGACATTACCCCGGGCTTGTTGCCTCCAATGACCCAGAAGGCCGTCTCTGCATCGATAAGCTGCTTTGCATTAAAATCGCCGACCTTGATCGCTGCCGGTGTCTTGTCGATGTTGTTTGCCAGGTCCACGGCAGCGCAATGG
>JADGQN010000500.1 GCA_017881765.1 Syntrophobacterales bacterium
AACATAACCTTGTAGGTCGTCTAGTGATACCTCCATCTTCTGTTTCCTCCTAGCCTTTTGGTATGTAACTCGGGAATCAAAAATGCATCGAATGCCCGGCAAAATGATTCTGTCCCCTCCTTGCATTGTATCCTTACGGGTACAGCGTGTCAATTGGCCAAATGGTTAGTTTTGCGTAGGTTAAGAGGATTAGACCAGCTGGGGAACTTTGGGAACACCGTTTCTTACCTTGCACAATTTCTTCCTGTCACTATCTGGCAGACACTCCGGGTATCCGCTTGCGAGGGTCGCCACGGTCTTCTAGCCGGAACCCACGCACATTATGGAACCACTTACGAGTGACCTGTCAGATGCTCTCAGCTTGAAGCGGACGCCCCAGTTCATGACCTCTTCGCCGTACATGTGCCGTATGATAACTTCGCATTCCCAGGCCGCCTCACCCGTTTCAGGCAGCGCTGCCGGCTTGGCCGAGGTCTGAATCCAACTTTTTCCCTTTGGTTCATTGATCTCTGCCAACATGCCGCTTATGTAGTCGCCGATATCCCTGTCGGTGAATTCGGTGCCTACATTATTACAGAACTGACCAGCGGAGAGGTTTACATCCTGCATCCGGAAGACTGCGCGGATCATCTCCTTGCCCGTGGGGGGCACTTTGGGATCGACCGGCTTCGGGGCCACAACCGCGGGTTCTTTTGCCGTATCCTTGGGCGAAGGCTCGGGCGCACGGCCACAGGATATGCTGAACAGAAACAGGAGAGTAATGAGAGGGATTAGAGGTTTCAAGCCACCCTTCTTACATATCAAAATTCACTCCAGCGCAATGATCGCGGGTCTTGGCAACTGCCTCACCCGCACAGCATGAAGAAACTGGCAGCGGGGATTATAAAGCAGTTTCCCGGAAAGGCTTCCGCCTTCTTGCTCCGGTGGACAATCTGATAATAGGGGATTCCCAGCCTATTGCTATAGTACCTTCCTGACGGGGTTATCTCCAGGTCTGCCTCCTTGGCCTCAAAGAGGGCGACCGGCCTCTGTCCGTCAACCAGGACAAAGTCGACTTCCCGCTTTTCTTTGTCACGAATCAACATTACTTCAAAATGGCCCACGCCTGTTTCACTAAGCCTGGACGCCATCCGAACGAGGGTGAGGGCGCAGAGGTTTTCAAACCGGACTGCCGGGTCAGCGATTGCAGACCAGTCGACAAAGTAGAGCTTTGGCTCTTTCTTGATAGATCGCACTATGGCACGGTGCCAGGGCCGGATCGTAAACACGAGGTAAAGCTCCTTTAGGACCTCGATCCAATTCGCAATCGTCGCGTGGTGATATCCCATATCCTCCCGCAAAGAGTTTGTGCTTAAGGGAGATCCCACACGCGCGGGAAGCATCTCAATCAGTTGTTCGATACCCCTGATGTCGGATATTCTCGAAAGATCCCGCACGTCCTCTTTAGTCAACAATGTTCTGTACTCCCTCTGCCATCTTCGAAAGAACCTTGGAGAGCCTTTCAGGAAGGGCTCGGGAAAGCCACCGAACGTGAGCAGCCGGTCCAGCCCGGCTTCTGTCGCCTCATTTCTAGCTCTTCTTGTGAGAGCAACCAGCGCGTCGCCGTTTGAGAAGGCATTGCTGTCTTTGAGGACCCGTGAGAAGTTGTCCACGGCCTCAGGCAATCCAAGAGGAAACATTTGATACGAGAAGTAGCGCCCCACCAGTGAATCGCCCGATTTTCGATAAAGACCAAGCCGGGCACTCCCCGTGACAAGGAGGGTCATTCTTTCCTTGTCCGTATCGTAAATTCCCTTCAGAATATTTCTCCAGTTCTTATGCTTATGGATCTCGTCGAAAACGAGAGGTACAGGTTTTCCGTTGAATTTCTCGTTTATGATGCTGTGAAAAAAGAGAGGGTTCCTATTGTATTCCCTCATCACCGATGGATCATCCCAATTGAAGTAGGTATCGGTGGCCCCTGCAGATAACAGCCAATTCTTGGCGAACGTAGTCTTGCCTACTTGACGAGGCCCGGTCAGGAAGATCATTTTGCCTTCATTCATTTCAGGATCAAAGATGTACGTACCGACGAGCCGCTCCATACGACCTATTTTACACACATGTGTAAAAAAGTCAAGACAAGTTTATATACACATGTAAAAAAGTCATAACGAAATGGGGCTGTTTCGCTTCCGTTACGCGGGGGTGCGGCTTCGACTCACTGGGCGCTCGAAAAATGAGAGGGTTGGTTTACGGGGCGATTGATGGCTTGCTTCTCACTGTCTTTCCGTGGGTTGTCACATGGCGAGCCCGCAATGCTGAGGAGAAACCCTTCGCAAAGAAACTGGCAGTCGGTTTTTTTGCGTGGATTCTCATCCTCGTGATGACCACGGCATATCATGCGGGCTATGCGGATTTCCGGTCAGGAAAGATGATCCAGCCCAATATAGGAAATACCATAATATCTATCCCGACCCTGGTAGTGGCGAACCCGATAGGTTCTCCTTTGACACACGCGATAATGCACGTTGCGGCAGTGATCCACTCCCCTAGGACTGAGCTCTTCTTGCCCCCTCACCGGGAGTGAGCAGTACATAGGGGCATTGTTGCGTACGGTACGTAACTCTCTCACATCCTGTCCTTATTCCCTTGACATCGTTTATGAACCGTAATATGTTCCGGTACGAGTAAAATAAGAGAGCTATCCGGAGTTCGAGGAGGAAACATGAGTGCGCGGAAATCACATAACCCGATACAAATCGTGCCTGCGATACTGATTTTTGTCTTGCTGGGTGGGGCAGCCGTTCTTATGCCCGCTCGCGCAGTCGCTGACGATGCGATGGATGCCCAGCACCTGGCAGAGCGAGCAACACTTACCCTTGAGACATTCTCGAGTGCTCCCGAGATGGAGGTATTTCGAAACCTCATCAAGGACGCCAGAGGTGTTTTTATCGCACCTCAGATTCTGAAAGGCGCTTTTATCGTAGGCGCGTCGGGTGGAAGCGGTGTGTTAGTTGCGCGCGACGCTTTGACCGGGCAATGGGCAGGGCCCGCTTTCTACACAATAGGAGGGGTGAGCTTCGGCTTCCAAATAGGCGGTGATGCGTCCGAAGTGGTCCTTCTTGCCATGACCAGCCGCGGAGTAAATGTGCTTCTCGAAAGCAGTGTCAAGCTTGGTGCTGATGTCGGCGTAGCAGTTGGACCCGTCGGCATGGGCGCGGCAGCATCGACCGCAAATCTAAGCGTCGACATCGTCAGCTTTGCCCGATCAAAAGGATTGTACGCCGGCATATCCCTCGACGGGGCGATCGTGAAG